>CAZYTE010000094.1:0-6377 GCA_964649425.1 uncultured Oscillospiraceae bacterium | reverse complement strand
AAGAATATGCTGAACAAATTGGGGACTGATTTATGAAAACCTGATTACTTGAGGATCAGGGTTCTCATCATACCTTTGGGGCAGATGTGCTTGGGATCCTTAACGCAGGCCTCGCCAACCATGGCGGCCTTGCCAACGGCCAGAGGCAGAGCCTTCTGGTAGCTCATATCCTCATCAGCGATCTTGACCTCGCCCCACTCAGCCAGCTCGCAGCCGAGGAGCGCAAAAGAGGTCTTGGGGCAGATGACCAGCAGGGCCTTGCCTGCGACCTGCTCCTGAGCCTTCTTCAGGAAGGGGTGGACAAACTCGCGGGTGACTCTCTCGGTGAGATCGGGACCCAGAATACTCACACAGCCGGCGGAGTCAGCATAGCTGATCATGGTGACGCCTCTCTTGACCAGCTCGTCAATAAAGGCCAGCAGGTTCTTCTCAAGGTAGGCATACAGATGGTCGATAACATCCTTGCGCTTGCGGAAAGCCTTGAAGGCGATCTTCAGGTCCATCATGGGAGAGAGAATATTGAAGGGGCCGGAAACATCCATCAGGACGGGGCCTTCCTTGGCCAGCTGCTCGCAGGCGTCAAGGCACTCCGCGATGCGGCCCACGCTAAAGTCGATATCCTTCAGCTCGAAGATCTGCTCGGCGTCGGTGATGGAGTAGCCGCCTGCGCGGGGGCCGAAGTTCTCATCGCCGCAGTTGATGATGGCGCCCATGGCGTCAGCCTCGATGGTGTGGCACAGGGGCAGATGGGGGTAAGAGAGACCATGCTCCTTCTGCAGGTACCTGGAGACCTTCTGCAGGTACTCGCTCTTTATGTACGCATCGGGGAAAACAAGGTCAAGCTCCTTTGCGATCTCGGGGGTGATGGTGCCTGCACCCTGAATCTCACATTTGTAAATTTTGATGTCTGCTGCCATTTTTAAAGATTCGCTTCCTTTCTAATCAATAAGCTGCTCAGCGTTCTGAGCAAGCTCTGCCAGCTTTTCGTCCAGAAAAGCCTTTTTCTTATCAGTCAGCTTGTCCATTCTGGTGAGAATGACTTTGTCTGCATATTTTAACTGGTCGGAGTAGAACTCTCCGAAGCTCTTGAAGTGGCTCATGAAGCGGCCGGCATCCACCAGGTCAACGCTGTGGTAAACGAAGCTGCCGTTTCGCTTTCTTGCGATGGTTTCGCAAAGCTCGATGATGGAGGAGAGCTTTGCGGTGGAGGGCAGCTCCATGACAATGTGGTCAACAGGCTCCATGATGGCATACTGCATCAGCACACCCACCAGCTCCGCCTGCAAGGTGCAGCAGACGCATCCGCCCATGACGCATTGGCTCTCGCCTTCCTTGAAATCCAGCTCCACCTCGCCCAGTTCGTTCTGGATAACGGTGACGGTGCCGGTCAGCTCTTTCAAAAGCTTGTTTATGTAAGTGGTCTTACCCACGCCGTTGAAGCCGCAGATAAGATGAAAGTGTACTTCCTTCATAATTCGATGATAATGTCTTTCATGGCATAAAGGCATTTATTCTACCCACCTATGCAGTATACACTCATGAAAAATCTAAGTCAAAACTGTTTTATCGATGGATTTCGAATTTAATCGATTTTTTCGATATATTAAAAATGGTACATTTTTGTCTTGTGCACAAGCAATCAAAAAAGTCAGGACTTTCGGCCTTTTTCGTATGAAATGCCAAAATATTATATGATTATATTTGAAATCACCCTTAATTTCTTATCGATTATTTTTGATTTTTCATCGATATTATCAATGATAGAAACTATGGTTTTCCTGAAAATACAATCATTTTTATCATGGCAGGGATAACACAGCCTGCCGTTTCCGGCAGGCTGATAAAGCGCATATTTACTTCCACTTGAGCAGATGCTTCTGCGCAAGGCTGGTAAGCTTATTAAGAACGGTAACCATTACACCGATACAGATAATACACGCAATGGTCTGCTCGTAGTTTGAATACGAGGTGCTGTTGATAATGAAGTAACCCAAACCGCTGTTTGCGCCCATCATCTCCGCAAAGTTCAGCATCAGCAGAGAGGTGGTCAGTGTGACCTTGAATCTGTTGAGCACAGCAGGCATTACGGCCGGCAGAAGGATGTTGAAGATCATCTCTCCGTTATTGAGGTTGAGCATTCTCGCGCTGTCAATTGTGCGCTTGTCAATGCCCTGAACATTCTGGAAGGTGTTCATAAAGGTGGGCCAGAACACGCCCAGAATAACGATCATCATGGAGGATGCTTTCAGATTTGCCAAAAGCACGATCAGGTAGGGTGCAAAAACAACAGGGGGAATGGGGGCCATTACATTGGCGATGGGATAGGTAAATCCTCTCAGGCGGGGGATCCATGCGCAGATAACACCCAGCACCACCGCCAGAGTAACACCGATAAACAAGCCGGTGCCCAGCAGCCTCAGGGAAAAGAGCGTATGCCTCACCAGGGATTTGCGGTAATCCACAAAAATCTGGAAGGTGTTTTCCGGTGCGGGGAACAGAACGGGGTTCAGCTCGCCGTAAACAGAGGAGGCCAGCTCCCAGGCGATGAAGAACAGCCAGACCATTATGACAATGTCGGCGCAGCCCTTGAGAGGCTTTTGACGCCTGACCTTATCAAATACGGTGAACAGGAACACCACTTCTATAATAGCGATGCCTCCCAGCAGAGGAGCGGGATTCAGGCCGGGGATCTTCTTGGGTGCAAAGAGGATGATGCAGACAAGAGCCGCAAGGAGAATGTGGGAAATAACAATTCCCGGATCAAAGCGTTTCTTCATTGGCTCTCTCCTCTGCAATTCTTTCGTTGTCCTCTTCAAACAGAGTCAGCAGCTCATTCCTGATGGAAAGGAATTCTCCGGCTTCCACGCGGGGACGGGGCAGCTCAACAGAAATATCCGCAACGATCTCGCCCGGCTTCATATAGACGATCCTGTCTGCCAGCAGCAGAGCCTCGTTAATATCGTGGGTGACAAAAACCACGGTTTTCTTCTTGCCCTCCGCGCCATCCCACAGCTTCAGCAGCAGCTCCTGCAGGGTAACTCTGGTGCGGGCATCGAGAGCTCCGAAAGGCTCATCCAAAAGCAAAATATCCGTGTCCATGGCCAAAGCGCGGGCAATAGCCACACGCTGCTTCATACCGCCGGAAAGCTGTCTGGGATAATAGTCCCTGGCATGGAGCACGCCGACCCTTTCCAGAAAATCCTCTGCTATAGCCTTCGCTTCAGCTCCGGATACCTTTCTGGCTCTTTTGACGGCGTAGCTGACATTTTTAAGGGCTGTCATCCAGGGGAACAGAGCGTAGTCCTGAAAGACTATCATTCTGTCTGTACCGGGGCCTTCAACTTTTTCGCCATTGATAAAAACTCCTCCGCTTTGGGGCATTTCCAGCCCGGCAAGAACACGCAGAAGCGTGCTCTTGCCGCAGCCGGAGGCGCCTATCAGGCAGAGGAATTCTCCATCACGAATATTGAGATTGATGTCTTTCAGAGCATGCAGCTTGTGTTTTGTGTCCACATAGCTGAAGTTCAGATCCTTAATCTCAATTTTCGCCATATTTTTTAATTAGTTGTTTGCCTCGAACTGAGCGCGCAGATCCTTCCAGAGCTGCTCGTTGGGCTCACGATCCTGCAGGATCTGCAGAGCGTCGGAGTAGATGGAGGTGTCGATGTGCTCGTTCCAGTCGATGTCGTTAGCAGCGATCAGCTGAGCATTCTCCATAGCCTCGAAGAGAGCTACGGTAGCGATGGCCTGAGGATCAACGGTAACGATGGTGGAGGGAGTGTAGGTGTCGGAGCCGTAGAGCTGGCCGATCAGCTCCTCTGCGGGCTGCTCAGTCCATGCAGCGAGGATCTCGCCGACCTCTGCCTTGTTTGCCTCATCCAGGAAGTACTGGTAGCCGCGCAGCTGTGCTACGTAGAAGCCAACCAGACCGTCGCGCTTGTCAGCGATGGTCTCCTTGGAGGTAACCTGACGGCAGCAAGCGTAGGTGCCGTTCTCCAGGAGCTGTGCAACATAACCGGAAACCTCCAGCTCGTTCTTTGCAGCCTTGGAGAAGCCGTAGCCTGCGTTGGTGATTGCGTAGTCAACCTCGCCGGCCTTAACAGCAGCGATCATAGCAGCGGTGTCAGCCATGAATACGAAGGTAGCGTCAGCCTCGGTGCTGTCCTTCTCGGGGTCAACATTGATGGTGTAGCCGGCCTTGACCAGAGCGTCCTTCAGCATAACCTGGCCGGTCTCGGTCTTCAGGCAGGCGTAGGTCTTGCCGCCGACGAAGTCCTCGATGTTGACCAGCTGCTGAGAGCCGATCTTGCCGATGATCTCGGTGCCCTCGGAGATGGAGCCGCCGACGACCATCAGGTTCTCAACACCCTTAACGGTGTCGGATGCCAGGGGGGTAGCTGCGAACAGGTACATATCGAACTGGTTCTCCTCAACGGAGATGTAGCCCTGAGCGGGCTTGTCCTGCTTCTCGAAAGTGACGATAACGCCCTCTTCCTCGAACCAGCCCTTTGCGTCAGCAACATAAACGCCGATGGGCTTGACAACGGAAGTACGCATACCGACGGTCAGCTCAACGGGCTCCTTGGGAGCAGCGGTGGTCAGCTCGGGGTAGGTCTCGGACCAAGCGGTGAAGCCGCCCTCGAGGGTCCAAACCTTGCTCATGTCGTAGCCGATGGCGGACAGAGCGTTGGTAGCGGCCTGAGCGTAGCGCTTGCCGGAGTAGCAAATCAGGATGATCTCCTTGTCAAGGCCGGCGGTAGCCTCGGTCATGGTAGCCTTACCGGCCTCAGCGTCGCCTTCCTTAGCAGCGTCCATGTCGTATGCCAGAGCACCGGTGATGGAGTTTGCGCTGGAGTCAGCAGCCTTGCGGATGTCAAAGAACACATATGCGTCGTTGTTCAGAAGCTCCTTAGCCTCTGCGGGGGTCTTGTACTGCATTGCGACATCTGCGCTTGCCTCGGCAGCAGCAGGAGTCTCGGTAGCAGCGGGAGTTTCGGTAGTGCCGCAGGCGATCAGGCTGAATGCCATAACGACCAGCAGCAGCATGGAAATTGCTCTCTTCATTTCGTTCTCCTAATCATAACAATATTTTGGTTTTTCCCTTCCGGGGCAGTATATATGTATCTTCCCGCCCTTGGAGCAGCCATTCCGCAGGCAGAAAAAAACAGACAAACACATCAGGGTACAGCCTCCTGAAAAATGCTTTTTAGTGGAGCACAATAGATTGCACTCCGCCAATGTCCGATGCTAATTATAACTGTATTTATTTATTTGTCAACACATAAAAACGCAAAAAATTTATTAATTCTGATATATTTTTATATCTTTATCGTGAAAGTTTTGTCGAAAACGACTGATATTCTTTATCACCCGTTCCTTGCGCGGTTTTTCTCTCCCCCTTCGCGGAGACCGGAGCCGACAACGGCCCGCCACCGGAAACTCAAAGGACCTCCCGTGTCCATTCGGGAGGTCCTTTTTGAGTGGTTATGGAGTTACATCGAGATATGTATCAGTCTTCGCTGTTCTGGCTGTGCCCGCAGCCACAGCAGCATTGACCGGGTTTGGTGGAGTTAGACTGGCAGTTGCAGCCGCCGCCGGGGCAGCCTATGCACTTTCTGCCGTTTTTCTTTGCGCCGTAAACATAGAGCGCCGCAAGACATACAATGGTTGCAACAACAATGATTATAACAGCGTTGACCATTTTGGTGCTCCTTTACTTTTCGAGGGAATACTCAGCAGCCAGCTTCTTGTCGGCGCGGACGCAGAGGTAAACTACGATGCCGATCATAGCCGCGACAGCGATCAGGCCGGGGATGAAGCCGGAGCCGACGGTGCCTTCGGTGATGAGAGTGCCGATCTGGTAGACCAGGAATGCAACGGTGTAGCCGGTGCCCATCTGGAGGGCAACGCCGCCCCAGAACCACTTGCGGTCGGAGATCTCGGAGTTCATTGCGCCCAGAGCCGCGAAGCAGGGAGGAGTATAGAGATTGAACATCAGGCAGGCCAGAGCTGCAGCCTTGGTCAGAGCGAAGATGCCTGCCACCTCGGCGCCGCCGGAGACCAGAGCCAGCTCCTCGGTGTCGATGAAGTTGGTGACACCGTAGCAGACTGCCAGAGTGCCGACAACATTTTCCTTAGCGATGAAGCCGGTGATGGCCGCCGCGGCCATCTGCCATACGCCGAAGCCCAGAGGGATAAGCAGCACAGCAAAGGGAGATGCGATGGAAGCGAGAATGGAGGTGTGCTCCATGCCCTCGGCAACCACCTGGAAGCTCCAGTCGAAGGTCTGCATGATCTGAACAAGGGTGTTGCACAGCAGGATGATGGTACCGGCCTTTACGATGTAGGCCCAGCCGCGGGAGCACATGGAGATGAAT
>CAZYTE010000093.1:0-6517 GCA_964649425.1 uncultured Oscillospiraceae bacterium | reverse complement strand
GATGTACAAGACCGTCAACGATATGCTGGGCGACCTTGTAAAGGTCACTCCCTCCTCCAAGATGGTCGGCGACATGGCCATATTCATGGTCCAGAACGATCTGACCCCCGAGAACATTCTGGAGAAGGGCAAAACCCTGTCCTTCCCCGATTCCGTCGTGTCCTACTTCAGAGGCATGATGGGCCAGCCCGCTTGGGGCTTCCAGCCGGAGGGGCTGCAGGAGGTTGTTCTCAAGGGTGAAAAGCCCATCAGCTGCCGCCCCGGCGAGTTGCTGCCTCCTGTTGATTTTGAGGCTGTTCAGGAAAAGATGAGGGGCTTCATGCACGAAGATCACATCGATATGCGTTCCACCCTGTCCTACTGTATGTTCCCCAAGGTGTACGAGGAGTTCTGGGATCACCGCAACGAATACGGCTACATCACCCGCATGGGCAGCCGTATGTTCTTCAACGGCATGGCCGTGGGCGAAACCAGCAAGATCACCATTCAGGAGGGCAAGACCCTGCTGATCAAGTACCTGGGTCTGGGAGACGCCAACGATGACGGCACCCGCACCGTAAACTTCGAGCTCAACGGCACCCGCCGCGAGGTGGCAGTTCCCGACAAGGCAGCCCCTGTTAAGGGCAGCGCAGTCATCATGGCCGATCCCGACGACATGGGCCAGGTCGGCTCCTCCATCCCCGGCATGGTCTCCAAGATCAATGTAAAGCCCGGTGACAGCGTCAAGGAAAATCAGGTCCTTGCGGTCATCGAGGCCATGAAGATGGAGACCTCCGTCGTGGCCCACATCCCCGGCATCGTGGAAAAGGTGCTGGTGAAGGAGGGCAGCTCCGTCAAGGCCGGAGAGCTTCTCATTGTCATCAAATAAGCCAAAATCCACCGGAGTATACTCCGGTGGATTCTTTATCTCGCTTTGGTGTAGCTGTTTTTTTAATGAGTAGTTTGTATTCTACCGCTTATTCGTCATAAAATAGCTCTATGATCTATGAAAGGAGCGCATTATATGACAAGAACACCTCTTTGTAATCGTACTCTGCCAAACTACTCCAGACAAAACGAAATTGCCAACATGAGCACCCACATCGTAGGCGGTGCCATCGGTATAATTATCCTTGTACTGTCAGTCATTATTTCCGTTGTTCATAAGAACCCCTGGTCTGTGGTCGGCAGCAGCATCTATGGCTTTTCCATGGTGGCGCTGTACACAGTCTCCAGCGTTTACCACGGTCTCAAGCCGGGCTACGCAAAGAAAGTGATGCAGGTGGTTGACCACTGCACCATTTACCTGCTGATAGCCGGAACCTACACCCCCATACTGCTCACTTCAATCCGTCCGCTCTACCCACATATTGCATGGACCATTTTTGCCGCTGAGTGGATGCTTGCTGCCATTGCCGCAGCCTTTACAGCAGTCGATCATAACCGCTATAAGAAGCTTTCCATGGCCTGCTACATCGGCATGGGCTGGCTCATAGTCCTTGTTTTGAAGCCCACCCTGGAGGCTGTAGGACTTGCCGGCTTTATGCTGCTGCTTTCCGGTGGCATTGCTTACACCATCGGAGCCATTCTCTACAATGTGGGTAAGAAAAAGCCCGTGTTTCACACCGTTTTCCACCTGTTTGTAAATCTTGGAAGCATTCTGCAGGCTCTTTGCATTCTCATATATGTCATATAACAAAAAACGCTCCGAACCAAGCAGTTCGGAGCGTTTTGCATTAATCGGCCTTTGGAATGCGGAATCCCATGCTCAACAGCGCAAACAGCGCCCAGTAGCTAACGGCAATACTGCGGTACTGGAACCACGCGTGTACAAATGTGGGCTTTGCCGCCACGCAGAACCAAATAAAGGGCAATATGGCCAGGATCAACAGTGCCGGATATTCTTTTAACAGTTTGAAGTCATATGCGCCGCGTCGTTTGAGGAGCAGCAGGTAAGCGAAAAACACCAGAACCGCCAGCGCAGCCAGTGCGATCCATGTACTGTCGGGAAAGATGGAGTAGCGCAGCCTTTCAAGCATTTCGGGAATTGATACACTGTTGTCTGTGGACTTGTCCGGACTCAGCCAGCCCATAAGCGCGCCCATACCGTTTGAAAATGCATCCGTATGGCCAAAAACAGCGCTCAGGCTCAGCTTGCTGAGCCACATTACAAGATAGGAGCCGAGCCAAATGCCGCAGTCAGCCAGAACAGACCGCAGGCCCATGGCTTCCTCCCGGCTCCTGCGAAGCAGATAGAGGTAAACCAGAGGATATCCCAGAGTTATCAGCGGGTAGGTGTAAAAGTCGAAATACATAGTCAGCATACCCAGCAGCATGAAAAAGGGCGCTTCCCAATGTTTTCTGCTTTCAATTATGGGCACCAGCAGCATTGCCGGCAAAGCGATAAAGAAGCAGGTTGTAAACTGCAGGCTTCCGCTTATAACCTGCGGGCGCACAAAAAGAACGCTGAGAAAGAAAGCCGCTGCAGTTTTCGTATTGATCCGTTTTGCCACAGAGGCAGCGGTCAGAAAAACAAGAGAGAAAAATACCAGGTTTATAACCCGGCGTATCTGTGCATAGTTCAAGAATGTCAATGCCATACGCAGACTGGCTCTGAAACCCATCCAGTAGCGGGGATACTCGCCTTTGTTCATATCCTCGTCACCGTTTGAATAGGCATAAAGATCATCCGCCGTTATCTTGGAGTCGGCTTTGCCGTAATATGAATTGGTCCATACTGACTGCAGATCATCCTGATTCATGGCAGCGCTGAGGTTGAGCATCAGTGCATCTGTCCAGTTGTCCAAAGTCGTTGATGGGGCATGGTCTCCACTTTTCGGATAAGCCCCCTCCTCCACGAGAAGCTCTGCTGAGCTTTTTGCGTTTTCTATTATCCTGTCCTGAGGCAAAAAAGCCGAAATATACAAAGCTGCCGTCAACACTGCCAACGCAGCGGCATATATGGCAATGCAGCGTACAACGGCTTTTCTTCTAACTTGCATTTCATCACTTCCACCGATTTATGCTCCGATTATAGCATAAATGAATACTTTGTCCATAATTTTTTCAGCTCCACCAAGGTGGAGCTGAAGTGTAAATTAATCGATTCTTTCGTCGCCCCAGTAGAACAGAGCAACAGTGCCCGGGCCGGTATGGGAGCCGATGGTTGTGCCGATGCTGTTGATAAGCACCTTGCCCTTGAGATTGGGGAAGCTCTCCTCAATCAGGTCTGCAACCTGTCTTGCGTCCTCGTAGCAGGCAGAGTGGCACATATAGCACTTGCCGGAATAGTCGTGTCCGTCCCGGACCTTTTCTTCCATCTTCTTGACGATTTCCTTGATGACCTTTTTCTTAGTACGGATCTTGTATCTGGGCACCAGATGGCCTTCAACATCCATATTCATCAGGGGGCATATTTCAAGCAGGCCGCCGAAGACTGCGGAGGTCTTGGAAATTCTGCCGCCGCGGACAAAGGCGCTCAGGTCAGTGGAGAAGAACCAGATCTGCAGGAACTTCTTGTTGGCTTCAAGCCACTCAACCAGATCCTCGGCGCTCATTCCCTCGTCTCTCCTGTCGGCTGCTTCATCGACAAGCAGGCCGTAGCCGGAGGCCGCCGCCAGAGAGTCAACAATGTATACCTTGTTGTTCTCAAAGCGTTCGTTGACGATGAGGGCTGCGTTTCTCGCGGAGTTTACGCTGCCGGAAATGCCGGAGGACAGGCTTATATGTACCACATCCTTGCCCTGTTCAAGAAAAGGAGTGAAGTAATCCACATATTCGGAAATGTTTATCTGAGAAGTGCGGGTATCGGCACCCTTTGCCATTCTTTCATAAAAATCCTCATAACCCATGCTCTGACCCAGATCGTCAATATACTCCTCACCATCGATGGCGAAGTGGAAGCAGATGTAATTGACATTGCGTCTTTCAAAATGTTCTTTGCTGAGGTCTGCAGTGGAGCAGCAGCTTAAAATGTAATTGCTCATGACTATTTCCTTTCTCCCTTATATTTTGCTGCACTCAGCATATACCCAATGTGATACCAATTGCAAGAAATAAGCTTCTCTACCCTCTCTACAATTGAAAAACGCGGTAATAGAAAAGGCAAAACTTCTCTATCGCCGCGTTTTTTGGCTCTACTAATCGTAGAATCCCTATTTTTTCCTCCTGTATTTTAAGAAAATCGGTCTTTTTCTGATATTGCAGCTGAGGAACACAATAATCTCTGCCGGGATAGCCAGCAGAAACAGCTGCCACGGATTCGCGCTTGGCACAAAGAAATACAAGGCCACAAAAAGCGACAGCACAAACAAGCCTATGACCAACTGCAGGTACTTTCTCTTCCTGAAAACGCAGATGAGCACCATATAGGTCAGGATGGACACGGGCAGGGTGCCGATAAATATCTTCCAGCAGATAATATCAAGAATCCAGAGAATGATAAAGGCCGCCAAAGAGGCAGTCCACACGCCGATAACACTGATGGCAATAATAACATTGGCGCTGTAGCTGGGCAGTGTCTCGCTCTCCTCTTCCGGAGCCTGCCAGCTGTCATGAGAGGACAGAAGGTAATCAACAGACACGCCAAAAATCTCACCCATGCGCAAAAGCACATAGGCATCGGGGATGGCCTCGCCGCGCTCCCACTTGGAAATTGTCTTGTCGGAATAATTCAATGCCTGACCAAGCTCTGCCTGTGTAAAGCCGGCCGTGGTACGGAGCTTTATTATATTGCTGGCAGTTATAAGTTTAAGTTCTTCCAGTTGCATAAAATACTATCCTAAAAGTTTATTTTCATTTAACATATTCTTACTATATTTAGTATACAACATCAAGTCAAGGGTTTATATGCTCTGCAACAGTTAAAAATATATTAAATATTTATCCCCGATACAGGAGTTTGGATATGAAGAGCAAGTGTGGACGCGGATTTTTACGAGATATCAAAGAACAGATCAAAGCAAACAAAAAAGTTTTTGCGGTTTGGGCCAGCCTGCGCCTTATTGTCTTTGCAGCCTTGGTTCTTGCGGCTTTAAGGCAGGACTATGAAAGCGTCTTTATCTGCATTCTGACTCTTATTCTGTTTATCATCCCCACCTTTATCCAGAAGAGCCTGAGCCTGCAATTTCCCACCACCTTGCAGATAGTCATTCTGCTGCACATCTTCGCGGCGGAAATTCTGGGTGAACTGCGCGCATACTATATCCATTTCCCCTATTGGGACATTATCCTGCACACTGTCTGGGGCTTTCTCTGCGCCGCTGTGGGCTACTCCCTTGTGGATATTCTCAACGAGGACAACAGCTTTCATTTCAAGCTCTCGCCCTTGTATCTGGCAATAGTTTCTTTCTGTTTTTCCATGACCATCGGCGTAATGTGGGAGTTTTTTGAGTTTGCGGCAGACAATATTCTCATGCTGGATATGCAGAAGGACACTGTACGCACATGGATATCCAGCGTCACTCTCGATGAGACCCGCAGCAATATACCCATCATTGTCAGCGGCATTGATTCGGTAATGATCAACGGGCAGGAGCTAGGTGTGGGCGGTTATCTGGATATCGGCCTTTATGATACCATGGGGGATCTGCTTGTTAATTTTGTTGGCGCCCTTGTTTTTTCCGTCATCGGCTATTTCAGCTCCAAAAAAGGCAGCAACAGCCGTTTCGCGTTTCACTTTATTCCAAGGCTCAAGGAGAAAGATGCGGAGAACTGATACGCTGAATGTTTTTACGCCTCCGGCATAGTCGGGGCCTGTTGTCACTATAAGCACCATATCGGTCGATATGGTGCTTATATTATGCCGAAATATGTTGACACAAGGTAATGCCATATTGTATTCTGTTAAAAGTTAATCAATATTTTTGCTAAATATATATAAAGAATAAGGAGAGTATAGGAATGTTTTTTCTGCTCTTGGCAGTGTGGCTGCTTCTGAATGGTCGCTTCACCCTGGAGGTGCTGCTGATCGGTGTTCTTTTCTCCGGAGTTTTATACTGGGCCTCTTACAAGCTTCTGGGCATCCGTCCGCAGAAAGAGCTTAGGCTGCTGAAAAAAAGCGGCAGGGCTATCGCCTATCTGCTGCTTCTGGTATGGAATGTTCTGGTCAGCAATGTGCAGGTCATGGGAGTTATTCTCTCTCCCAAGGCCAAAAAGGTAAAGCCCAGACTGGTGTGGTTTGACTCTCCCGTTAAAACGAACCTGGGTCAGGTGATCCTGGCAAATTCCATCACCCTGACCCCCGGCACCATCACTGCCGGTCTGTACAATGACCAGTACTGCATCCACGCGCTGGATGTGGCCTTTGCCGGCGGTATGGATGAAAGCGATTTTGTTAAGGCAATAGCCAAAATGGAGGAGTAATATGGACACTTTTCTTCTTTATTATATGGCTGCCGCCATGTGCATCATGGTGGTCTGCATCATTTTCTGTATCATCCGCGCACTGAAGGGTCCCCGCATCACCGACAGAGTTGTAGCCATGAATGTTATCGGCACTGTGGTTATGATCATCATTTGCCTGCTGAGCTTTGTGCTG
>CAZYTE010000092.1:0-6595 GCA_964649425.1 uncultured Oscillospiraceae bacterium | reverse complement strand
CTGAACCATGTGCCCAGAGAGATGTGCCACCGGCGCCAGAACTCGGTAATACTTTTGGAAATATAAGGATAATTGAAGTTCTCCATGAACTCAAAGCCAAGGAGCTTGCCAAGACCGATGGCCATATCGCTGTAGCCGGAGAAATCATAATATATCTGCAGGCTGAAGGCTATGGCATAGAGCCAGAAAAACAGCACCGACTGCTCGCCGCTCTGGGTGAAGGCTTTGCACAGCTCACCCATGGAGTTTGCGATTATGACCTTTTTTGAAAGGCCGATGACAAAGCGGTGTATGCCCTGTGCCGCCTTGTCAAAGCTACACTCTCTGTCATCCAGCTGCGGCGCCACATCGTGATAGCGGACGATCGGGCCCGCTATAAGCTGTGGGAACATGGTCACATAGCAGGCAAGCTTTATAAAGCTGCGCTGTGCGGAGACCGTGCCCCTGTAAACATCCACATTGTAGCTGAGTATCTGAAATGTATAAAAGCTTATGCCCACCGGCAGAGCGATCCTCAGCAGCGGCAGGGAAAGTCCCGTGGCTGCATTGAAACTGCCGATGAAAAAGTCTGCATATTTAAACAGTGCCAGAAAAGCAATATCAATAACCGCCGCAATGGTGACAAACAGTCCGGCCTTGCCCGCTCCCCTGTATTTTTCTGTCAGCAGGCCCAGAATATAGCCGCTGATGACGGTAAACATCATAAGGAAAACATATTTAGGCTCGCCCCAGGCATAAAACACAAGGCTGAACAGAAGCAGCACCGAATTTTTCGCCGCCTTTGGCGCCAGATAATAGCAGATCAGCACTGCCGGAAGAAAGTAGTATAAAAATGGTATGCCGGAAAACAGCACCGGATCTCACCTCACTGTCAAAAAATCGGGTGCAGCTCGCTGCACCCGATATAAATTACTGCTTGGGACACATTACAAAGAATACCAGCTCGCCCTCACTCCATGCCACAGTCTCATCGGCCTCGACGCAGATGTTCCAGCGGGGATCGGCATTATCCAGCAGGGTCTGTACAAGAGCTTCTGCCTCTGCCTCGCCCTCAGTTACAAGGATATAGCCCACAAAGGGAATGGAGCCGATCACAGGCGCAAACATCACGCCCTCTTTGAAATCATGGATCTCCGCGGAAAAGCCTGCCAGATAACCGGGTTCCACGGGCATGGCAGCACCTGCAAACTCAATTGCAGGATACTGCAGCAGAGCATCGGCAATTGCCTGGGGATCGGTGGCGCCTCCGGCAACAAGATTTATAAACTCTCCCCGCAGCTGCTCGCCCAGGGTTCTGTCGTCTGCAGGCTCCTGAACCTCGGGAGTGCTCTCCACAGGAGCCTCGGTGGGGGCAGGAGTGTCAGTTGCAGCAGGAGTCCCGGTGGGGGCGGTAGCAGAGCTGCCGCAGGCGGCAGCAGAAAGCATCATAATAAGTACCAGAAAAATTGCCAGGGTCTTTTTCATTTTGTTCTCCTTAAATTTTTTGTGTATACATTTTCTTTGCCCGACAGCAGTGCTGTCGGGCAATCTGATAGACGATAGTATTGTTTGTTTTGTTCCCGGTTTTTATTCAAGGCCGATGTGCTTTTTCAGAGCTTCGAAGCTTTCATCACTTATGACATGCTCCATCTTGCAGGCGTCCTCTGCGGCAATGTCCTTATCCACGCCGATGCCCACGAAAAACTCGGTCAGCACTCTGTGGCGCTCGTAGGTCTTATCCGCTGTTTCAAGGCCCATTTCGGTCAGATGCAGATAACCATCCTTATCCACCTCAATGTATCCGCCTGTCTTCAGAATGCCCACAGCGCGGCTGACGCTGGGCTTGGAAAAGCCCATGTGTTCACTTATATCAATGGAGCGGACAGGCTTGCCTGTTTTGCTCAGCACATATATTGTTTCAAGATACATCTCACCGGATTCCTGCAAACGCATGCCGTTTACCTCCGCAAATGTTTTTTTCAGAATAACACAAAACCATTCCGATTTCAAGTTTTACAGCCTTTCGCGGCAAGCTTATTCATTTTTTTCTTGTATTATTGCAATCATCAATGTATAATTGCGATGCTTAAAAAAATTAAAATATTTTTGGAGGCTTAGTCATGAGCAAAACAAAACGCCGTTTCGGCGACAGAAAGGACGGAAGACTTCTCCGCAGTCTGCCCGCGCTCAACAAGTTCATGCCCTATATTATGCCCGCCCGCAACGACCGCTGCAACCATTACGAGGAGTCTTTCGAGATCTCTGATGTAGACCGCCACCTGCGCCGTATGCGTGTGGCCGGCTACAAGGGCATCGGTTTCCTGCATTTTATGATTGCAGCATACATCAGATGTGTTTCCATGCTCCCCGGCCTCAACCGCTTTGTTGCGGGCCGCCGCGTTTACGCTGCCGATAAGATTACCATAGTTATGGCAGTAAGGCGCTCCAACGACCTTGATTCCACCGAAACCACCATCAAGGTTAATTTTGAGCCCACTGACACCATTTTTGATGTCTACCGCAAGATGAACGAGAAGATCGATGAGATCAAGGCTTCCGAGGATAACAACAACACCGAGGATGTGGCCGAGACCCTGTGCAAGGCTCCCCGTTTTCTGCTGCGCTTTGCTATCCTCGTTCTGCGGATTATGGACTACTTCGGCTGGCTGCCCGAATCTCTCACCGATGCCAGCCCTTTCCACGGCTCCATGATCATCACGGATCTTGGTTCTCTCCGCATCGGGCCCATCTACCATCACATCTACAATTTCGGAACTTTGCCCGTGTTCATAGCTTTCGGCGCAAAACGCCATGCCTATGAGCTGGACCGCCACGGCCAGGTGGTTGACCACAAGTATATTGACTGTAAGTTCGTTCTGGATGAGGGTACTGTTGACGGCCACTATTATGCCCAGTTCCTGCAGGCCTTCCGCTACATATTCCAGCATCCTGAAATCGTTGAAACTCCCCCCAGCCGCGTTGTAGACGATGTATTTTAATCATCCACAGCGGATTTTATAAAAATTTTCTCATTTAATTCAACTCAGCTATTGCAGGAATTAAAGAAAAATGGTATCCTACTGAAAAGACCAAATAACACACAAAAGGAGCGTGGTCAAAATGGTTAAAATCATTATGGGACTGAAGGGATCCGGCAAGACCAAGAAGTTGGTCAGCATGGTAGAGGAAACTCTCAAGACCGGTAACGGCGATGTTGTCGTTATCGAGAAAGAGCGCAAGCTCACTTATGATATTCCTTATCGGGCTCGTCTTATCGATGCCGGTGACTATGATATTGGAAGTTATGAATTCCTTAAAGGTCTGATTTGCGGCATTCACGCAGGCAACTATGACATTACCAACATCTTCATTGACAACTTCTACAAGCTGGTTAATGACAAGGACCCTGCAGCTCTGGCAAGCTTTACCGAGTGGCTGGTCAAGTTCGCCGAGTCTGAGAAGATCGAGTTCGTGGTAAGCGTCAGCGCAGATGTTGAGTCCTGCCCCGAAAATGTCAAGCCTTATCTGATTTAATAAATAAAAAAGGTTTCGGATTAGTCCGAAACCTTTTTTATTTATTAGATCAGATCTCCACATTTTTCGCAAAGCAGATTTTGCGAAAAAACTCGCTATGCTCGGCAAAGGCCTGACACATCAGGCATTTGCCGGAGTTTATTGGAACGCAAGGCGGGTCTTTTACCTCCCCCCACTCTGTCGCTTCGCGACATCTCTCCCCGCCGGGGAGAGTCTTCCCCTCGCGCACCCCCGCTGCGCCATTGTCATCAAGGTGGCGAGCAGTGCTCGTCCGTTTTTTATCACTCAAGTTCCCTATACATGGCGGGAGCCGAGGCCTTATTGGCATTCTCGCATATTTCGGTTACCTCCACCTTCAGCGTGCGCTGACCGAAGGCTACCTCAATAATATCTCCCACCTTCACCTGATAGCTGGCCTTGACCTGTCTGCCGTTTACGCTGACCCGCTCACCGTCACAGGCCTCATTGGCAACAGTGCGGCGCTTTATCAGCCTTGAAACCTTGAGGTATTTATCAAGTCTCATAATCTCATCTCCAAAAAATTGAGCCTGTGCTTTTGCACAGGCTCAATTTATCATGTAATTTTACTTACTTTGCAACTGCGTCCTTGAGAGCCTTGCCTACCTTGAAGGAAGCAACGCGAGTTGCGGGAACATTAACCTCTTCCTTGGTCTTGGGGTTGCGGCAAACGCGAGCGCCGCGCTCCTTGACTTCGAATGCGCCGAAACCTACGAGCTGAACCTTGTCACCTGCAACGAGAGCCTCAGTGATGGACTCAAATGCTGCATTGATTGCCTTCTCGCTGTCTTTCTTGGACATGCCAGCCTTCTCGGCCACTGCAGAGATCAGTTCTGCCTTATTCATGTGTATTCCTCCTAAATATTGCGGCTATATAAGCCATTTATGATGAGTCTGCCCTCATTTTGAGCAGAATACTCATTAATTGAACATTGCACAATTCATTTTATCTGCACAACGCAGAAAATATAACATATTTCTACGCTATAATCAAGTATTTATTTGAAAATTCAGGCTTTTTTATCTCATGTGCAGTAGTTTTGCCAGCTTTGCTCCGCCGGGGATAAGATTCATATCCTCTCTGGTGATAACACGCAGGCAAATAACACAGACAACATAGATTACCACTGCCACCGCAACTGCCGCCAGCATGCATACTGCCATACTCAGCCAGCTGTCCGCGCCGATGAATCTGACTGCAATGCCGTATACTGCCCATGCAGCCGCGCCCATTATGGCGCTGCTTATGAGAGGGCCGGTCATTATCTTCCAGAGTCTGGGGTTTTTATCCAGAGTAACGCACATGAAAATATAGTTCATGACGCACATAACAAAGTAGCTTGCCAGCGTGCCGATAGGCGCACCGTAGATATTGATCCTGGGATCTGCCACCAGGAACCAGTTTACGCCGATTTTCACGGCGCCGCCGACAATCATGGTGTACATGGTGTACTTCTCCCTGCCGGAGGCCTGAAGGACAGCGTTCTCCATCAGAAGCAGACACACAAAAATGGAGGCTATGCCCATGATGCAAAGCAGAACAGGGCCGGAGCTGTGACTGGAGGGATACATGATCTTCATAATGGGCACGCACAGCACGGCTAAACCCACACCCATGGGCATGCTCAGGGCGGCCGCAATGCGCATGGAGTCCTCAGATATTCTTGTTGCGTTGTCATCCTCACCGCGGACGATAGCAGCCGCAATAGCAGGCACCACAGAAATGGTCAGAGGCGTAATAAACGCGGCAGGCAGGTTGAACAGATTCTGAGCCTTGCCGTAAACGCCGTAGAGCACCTGAGCTTCGTCAAGACTGAAGCCCGCAGCACTCTGCAGTCTGCCCATACAAAGGCTGGAATCCACCAGATTCAGCAGCGCCATAACGCAGGAACCCAGAGCTATGGGTATGCCAATGCGCATAAAGTAGCGGAATATCTTCGTCCGGCTGTCGGGAATGTCAGGCTTGCCCTCAACTTTGTCCTTATAATTTCTGGCCTTGTAAGCCATCATGTAGAGCAGGGCGATGAGAGCGCCTGCGGTGACGCCGGAGATCGCGCCGGCAGAGGCGTAGGGTTTATCAAAACCGCTTCTGACTATGAGCAGAGCCAGAGCCAGACCCACAATAACCTTGAACAGAACCTCCAGCACCTGACCCACAGTGGTAGGGATCATGTTGCCGTAGCCCTGGCAGTAGCCCCTGTATGCACTGAGCAGACACACCAGCAGCAGAGCCGGAGCCATAGCCTTTATACTGGGGGCTGCCTCAGGGTTATGCAGTATCTCCGTTGCCATGAACTCCGCGCCGAAGAACATGATGGCAGTACACAGAAGGCCTATTCCGAAGAAGGTCCACCATGCAACCGTAAAAGTGCGCCTTGCCTGCACGGGGCGGTTCTCCGCCTTGGCCTCGGAGATCAGACGGGAAAGGGCTATGGGCAGGCCGGAAGTGGCCAGAATGAAGAACACATAATAGACATTATAGGCTGCCAGGAACATGGAATAGCCGTCATCACCGATGATGTTGGCGATGGGTATCTTATAGATAGCACCCAGCACCTTCATAATAACGACGCCCATGGTCAGAATGGCCGCGCCGTACATATAATTCTGTTCTTTGCTTTTTGCCATAGGGTTCCTCCATCGCGCCCGGTCGGGCGCATCATGGTTTACTGATTGAGAATGCAGCGGGCTACATGAACGCCGCTGGCAGAAGCGTGAGACAGGGAGTGGGTGACACCGGAGCAGTCACCTATTACATACAGGCCCTTGCTCTTGGTTTCCAGATTGTTGTCTATCTCAACTTCCATATTGTAGAACTTTACCTCAACGCCATAGAGCAGAGTGTCGTCATTGGCGGTGCCGGGGGCAATGTTGTCAAGAGCGTAGATCATCTCAATGATGCCGTCAAGAATACGCTTGGGGATAACAAGGCTCAGATCACCGGGAGTTGCAGCCAGAGTGGGGGTGATGAAGCCCTCGTTAATGCGCTGCTGGGTGCTGCGGCGGCCACGCACCAGATCGCCGAAGCGCTGCACGATAACACCGCCGCCCAGCATATTGGAAA
>CAZYTE010000091.1:0-6597 GCA_964649425.1 uncultured Oscillospiraceae bacterium | reverse complement strand
GGCAAACTGGGCGCCGTCACCATCGCCACCAACATGGCAGGCCGCGGTACCGACATTATGCTGGGCGGCAACGCCGAATTTATGGCAAAGACCGATCTGAGAAAGGCCGGCTTTGAGGAATATGTCATTGCCGAGGCCACCGGCTTCGCCGAGACTGACAATGAGGACATTCTCAAGGCCAGAGAGATGTTTGCCGAGCGCATGGCGGCGCACAGGAAGGTCACCGGCGAGGAGGCCGAAAAGGTTCGCGCCGCGGGCGGCCTGTTTATTCTGGGCACAGAGCGTCACGAATCCCGCCGTATCGACAATCAGCTCAGAGGCCGCGCCGGCCGTCAGGGCGATGCGGGCGAGAGCCGCTTCTATCTGGCCATGACCGATGATATTATGCGCCTTTTCGGCTCCGAGCGCATCATGAATATGATGGAAACTCTCAAGATGGAAGAGGACATGCCCCTTGACCACAAGATGCTGTCCGGGGCTATCGAGCAGGCACAGAAAACCGTTGAGAGCCGCAACTTCCAGGTTCGTAAGAGCGTGCTTGAGTATGACGATGTCATGAACAAGCAGAGAAATATCATCTATGATGAGCGCCACAAGGTTCTGGACGGTGAGGATATCCGCGGGCAGATCATGGGCATGATCCATGAATTTGTGCAGAGTACCGTTATTGACGGCTTTGCCGGAAGGACTATTGATAATCAGCAGGAGCTGGATGAGGCTCTGCAGCCCTTTGAGAGGCTCTTTATGCGCCGCGGCGCGTTGAAGCTCAGCGAGCTGGGCGGCAGGATCGGTGTGGAGAAAGCCACAGAACTGGTCACCGATATAGCCGAGAAGGTCTATGAGGCCCGCGAGAATGCCTTTGGCCAGTCTCCCTCCGGCCATCCCCTGATGCGTGAGCTGGAAAGAGTCATCATGCTGCGCGTTGTGGATGAATACTGGATGGACCATATCGATGCCATGAGCGAGCTCAAGCGAGGCATCGGACTTCGAGGCTACGGCGCTGTCAAGCCCATCGATGCCTACAAGCAGGAGGGCTTTGATATGTTTGAGGCCATGGTTCAGGGCATCCGCGAGGAGACTGTGCGCAGACTCTACACCGTTCAGGTCAGAAGAGAGGCCCCCATTGAGCGCAAGGCTGTGGCAAAGAACTCTGCCGCCAATGTGGGCGGAGAGCCTGTAAAGAAGCAGCCTGTGAAAAAGGCCCCCAAGCCCGGCCGAAACGACCCCTGCCCCTGCGGCAAAATGAAAGCCGATGGCAGCCGCCGCCTTAAATATAAGGAATGCTGCGGCAGAAACGAATAAAAGGAAAAATCAGATGGCATTTATCGAAAACAACTCTGATGGTCTCATATACATGAGCTCATCTCTCATAAAAGCCCGCCACGCATTTACCACCCGCTACGGCGGTGTCAGCAAGGGTGGTTTCTACTCTCTGAACCTGGGTTCCAACAGAGGTGACGATCCGGAGGCAGTGCGGGAGAACTACCGCCGTGTCTGCGCTCTTATGGGAGCGGGCATAGATGACTGCGTGGTCACAAAGCAGGTCCACGGCAATGTGGTGCGCGTTGTTGCCGAAGACGACAGGCATGTGTGTATGTCTTCCGTGCCCTATGAGGCCGACGGCATTGTTACAAAAGTGAAAAACCTGCCCATCATGTGCTTTGTGGCAGACTGTGTGCCGGTGCTGCTGTGCGACGACAAGAATTCTGTGGCAGCGGCGGTGCACTGCGGCTGGAGAAGCTCAGTCACCGATATTCTCAAAAACGCAGTGGAAAAGATGCGCGAGCTTGGTGCAGAAAAAGAGAATATCTGCGTTGCTATGGGTGCATCCATAGGCGCCTGCTGCTTTGAGACGGATTCCGATGTGCCCGAAGCCATCGACAAATATCTGGGCGGAGAGTCCGAGGGCGTGTACCGCCGCCGCGAGGACGGCAAGTATATGGTAGATCTGCGCACCGCCAACAGGCGCAGGCTTCTCCAGCTTGGCCTGAAGGCTGAGAATATCGATATATCCACAGAGTGCACCATGTGCAGCCATGAAAAATACTGGTCTCACCGCTACACCAGGGGAGACAGGGGAAGCCTGGCGGCTGTGATCGTACTCGGATGAGGTGAAGCATGAAGCTTTTGTTCAAAAGAATAATTATTCTGACTCTGGCGGCCTCCATGCTGCTGCTTTGCACAGGCTGTTCAAGCACTGAAACAAACCCTTACGGAGATATCCCCGAATCCACCGGCGGCAAGGACATTGTCCGCGCCGCGGCGGCAGACGATGTATTCTCCCTGAACTTCAACAGCCAGTACAGTCTCAACCCCATTATTGCCACGAACCACGCAAATCAGCTGGTTTGCTGTCTGGTATATGAAAACATGGTGGAAGTGGACAATGACTTCAATGTTATCCCCAATGTCATCACCGAGTGGACGCCCAATGAGGACGGCACCATGTGGACTTTCAAGATAGACACCAACCATGTCTTCCATGACGGCACGCCTGTCACCGGCAAGGACCTGCGCTATTCTCTTGAAAAGGCCATAACCGCCGATCGGTTCAGCGGCCGTTTTGCCAGCTTTCAGGGTGCCTCCTACACGGAGGATACTCTGTATGTATCTCTGGGTATAGGCGATATGCAGCTGCCCAAGCTGATGAACATACCTATTATAAAATATGGTACCTATCCGGATAAGCGGCCCATCGGCAGCGGCCCATATGCTTATAATGAAGAGGGTACCGAACTGCATGCTTATGAGGGGTACCATAGTTATGAGACTCTGCCGGTGGATGTGGTTTACCTCAAGGAGTATCCCACTGCAGATGGCACCATAAGCGCTTTTGAGGACTCCTATATTGATGTGGTGATCAATGACCCTTCCAGCTATACCAATCTGGGCTATGCCAGCACCAATGAGATACATACCTATTCCACCCCCAATATGCACTATGTAGCTTTCAATGAAGAAAGTGCCCTGGGCAGACAGAGCTATTTCCGCTATGCCATGCAGTTTGCCTTTGACCGCTCCCGCCTTGTGGAGCTGCTTAACGGAAATGCGGTGGCTTCTGCGATACCCGCATACCCCACTGTGAGTTTCTATCCTGACGATCTGGCAGACAGCCTTAGCTATGATTTGGAGATGTGCAGGCAGATACTGGAAAATGTGGGTATCAAGGACTATGATGAGGACGGTTGGCTGGAGTATATGTCCGGCACGCCGCAGGATATCGATGTAAGTTTTATCCTTTGCAGTGACAGCAGCGCAAAAGCCGGTGTTGTAAACAAGTTTGCCGAGGATATGAAGAGCATCGGTATAAAGGTAACTGTTCGATCCCTGACCTGGGACGAGTATCTGCTGGCTCTGCAGGAGGGCAAAACCGCAGACGGCACCTCCTGGGATATGTATTATGGTGAGATAAAGCTTCGCAACAACTTTGACCTGACTGAGCTGCTGCAGGTGCGGGATGATGACAATGAGAGCACCAACCTCAACTTCACAGGCTCAAGAGATTTTTCCGCCGAAGCATACATCAACCAGTATCTGAGCGCGGGAGATTCCAGCAGAGCTACCGCATACAGACTGCTCTGCGATCATATTACCACCACGGCGGCTTCGCTTATTACCATAGGCTTTGAAAAACAGCAGATAATCACCCACCGCGGTGTTGTCAAGGGTGTGAATGCCAATCTGGGCAATCCGCTCTATGGTTTTGATTCATGGGAGATTTATTTGGACTAAAGCTATACCCTAACGAGGAGAGAAAGGGAGAAATCAAAATGACAGACAGAGAGCTTTTGTCAATGGCCAGACAGGCAGCCTATAATGCCTACGCACCTTATTCCCGATTTCAGGTTGGTGCAGCTTTGGAATGTGAAGACGGAACCGTCTTTACCGGCTGCAATATCGAAAACGCCTCTTTCGGCTGCACCATATGTGCCGAGCGCACTGCCTGCGTAAAGGCTGTCAGTGAGGGCCGCCGCAGCTTCAAGCGTATCGCCATCTATGCCGACAGCCAGAACTGGCCCACTCCCTGCGGCGCATGCAGACAGTTTCTGGCGGAGTTTTCTCCCGATATTGAGATACTCTGCTCCAAAGCGGACGGCCGCTATGTGAGCTATAAGCTCAGTGAGCTGCTGCCTCATCAGTTTGATTTCTGATATGGAACTGGAGCAGCTCAGAATTTTCGTGGCCGTGGCTGAGTCAGGCAGCTTCAGCAAGGGCGCAAAGAAATTGTATATAAGCCATTCCACAACCTCCAGAGCCGTTGCCGCATTGGAGGAGGAATTGGGTGCCCGGCTTGTTGAGAGGGATAATCATGTGAGCGCCCTTACGAGCGCCGGAGAGCTTCTTCTGGAAGAAGCAAAGAATATAATTGCTTCAGCCGATGCTGTTAAGGACAAAATTTTGTCCGCAGCACAGACTGAAAGGTAGGGTCTGATGAAAAAAACTTTTATCCGGGAAAGGCCCGGTGTTATTGCGGTTCTGTTGGGAGTATTTGGATTTATGCTTGTCCTGAACGCAATGACGCCCATGTTTGCGGACGATTATATTTATGCGCTGAATCTAAGAACAGAAACGCTGCTGACAGGCTTTTCGGATGTACTGCACTCTATAGCCTCTTTCCGAAGGATGCACAACGGCCGCGTGGCTGCACATTTCTTCGCTCAGCTTTTCCTCTGGCTTCCGGGGTATATATTTAATATAGTAAACGCGGCCATGTGCAGTCTTTTGGTTTACAGCATGTTCCGTTATACAAAAACAGGCAGCAAACGGGATGTTGTTCTGGCTTTCTGCGCATTTGCGATGATATGGCTGCTTATGCCTGCTTTCGGGCACAGCTTTCTCTGGCTGACCGGCTCATGCAGCTATCTTTGGGCCATAAGCTTTATCACTTTGTTTATCTATCCGTTTTTCAGCCACTATATGGGCAATGGCAAAAGCTGCGGGGTGCCGGGGACGATCCTGGGCGTTGCTTTTGCTTTCTTTGTCGGAGCGTATTCAGAAAACGGTTCCTTTTCTGCCCTGGCCGTCAGCTTCTGCTTCCTTGCACTTATATTCATAAAGGAAAAAAAGCTTCCGCTGAAGCTGACGCTTCGCTTTTTGGCTGCATGTGCGGGCTTTCTCTACCTGATGCTGGCGCCTTCGGAGCTGGGCAAAAAAAATGCCGAAGCAAAAGGCGCTGCATTTCCGTTGCTGGAAAGATATGGCATCGGCGGAGCGGAGCTTATTTTGCTCTGTGTGTGCGCGTTGTTGATGTGCCTGTTCCTGCTTTGGGGGATTTCACGGCATCGCCGGGCCTTTTGCAGGGCGGTTGCGCTGGCGGCATCTGCGGCGGTGCTCGTAAGCTCGGTTGTTCTTATGGCTGGCAAAGCCAACGGGGCAAACGGTGCGCTGGAAACAATTAATCTCATAGCCTCAGATGTGCGGCTGAGCCTGGTTTTGATCTATGGCATATATTTTGTGCTCCTGATGTGGGCACTGTATCTGAATGTAGATATGAAAAAAATTATGGCGGCGTTGGTTTTTGGCATAGGTTCTGTGGCATCTCTTGTGGTGTTTCTCGCGGCAATCTACTTTCCGGCCAGAGGCGTCTGTGTCGCGGCGGTGTACAACAGCATAGCTGACTTGCTGCTGCTGTCCGGTATATGCGATAAGAGCGGAGAAAAAGCTGTCAAAATATTTGCTGCTCTTGCTGCGGCTCTGATGTTGCCGACTTTGGTAGCCGGAGTTGCAGATGTATATAATGTGAGCAAGCAGTATGACAACAGGCTGGAGCTTGTTGAGCAGGCGAAACAGGAGGGTGCGGATTATCTGCTGCTGCCACCGGTGGAGGCGCATGGAAAATACAGCGCTTTCTGGCAGGGAGAGGCTGCCGACTACTACTATGGCATGCAGGAATACTTTGGAATCAGTCGTATTATAATAGAAGGCGCGGAAGAATTCTGAGCTGTTTTTCATCCGGATCAGTCCCTTTGATCCGGATGAAAAATTTTCCTGAAAAAATTGGAAATTTCTCTTGACATATGAGGCTTTACTTGTTATAGTAATCAAGCGCGTGTGCGGCAAGCACGGGCGTATTATGCGATGAAGCGGGAGATTGCTCGTTAGCGAGGTAACTTTCGTGGAGTATGTCCGGTGTCGAATGGATGTTCGGCACGCAATCGGGCGGCTGAAACCTATCTGTTTACACGCGTATATCGCGTGGCGAGGTATCAACCGGCTCAAAAAGCCGGTTTTATTTTTCGGACACGGTCTGATACGCACGGTTGTGTGTACAGAAAAACAGGTTTCATCCGTACGCATAGTAAAGGGCGGTCCCAATGCCGCCGGAACAAAACGTACGAAAAAAGGAGAAACACCAAATGGCAAGCACTACCAACAAGAACATGATCCGTATCCGCCTGAAGGCATACGACCATCAGCTGATCGACAAGGCTGCTGAGACCATCGTTGAGGCTGCAAAGCGCACTGACGCAAAGGTTTCCGGTCCCATCCCCCTGCCCACCAAGACCGAGATCGTCACCATCCTGCGTGCAGTCCACAAGTACAAGGACAGCCGCGAGCAGTTCGAGCGCCGCACCCACAAGCGCCTGATCGACATCA
>CAZYTE010000090.1:0-6635 GCA_964649425.1 uncultured Oscillospiraceae bacterium | reverse complement strand
CCCCACGGCGTTTTTTACCGAATTAAGCTCTCCCCTGCTCATGCCGAATTTGATAACATCCACAAACTGGTATTTTATGCGCCGCTCCTTGAAGTAGCGCTCGGCTTTTTTTGTGTCAAAACACTTGGCTTTTCCAAATATCTGTATATTCATAGGCAAACCTAAACCTCCGTAATAACAGGAAGTATCATAGGGCTGCGTTTTGTTGTTTTATAAAGATAGCCGGCCACATTGTTTTTGACCTTGCTCTTTACAGTTGCCCAGTCGGTGATCCTCTGTGCTTCACAGGAAGCGACAGATTCAAGGGTTACACGCTTGAGTTCATCCATCAAAGCCTCAGCTTCCTTGACATAGATGAATCCACGGGTAACTATCTCAGGCTCTGACAGAAGCTTATGGTCATAGGAAGAGTACGGAAGAACGATCACTACCATACCGTCTTCTGCAAGCTTATGTCTGTCCCGCATGACAACACTGCCGACTTCGCCCACTCCGCTGCCATCCACCAGCACTTCTCCGGAGGGCACCATTTCATTGCATTTTATGCTCTTCTTGCTAAGCTCGATAACCTTGCCATTTTCGCCAATAACAATATTCTTTGGGGGTACCCCCATGATTCTGCCCAGCTCTGCGTGCTGAACAAGCATTCTGTATTCACCATGAACAGGAATAAAGAACTTGGGTTTGGTCAGAGCCAGAATCATCTTCTGTTCTTCCTGAGGAGCGTGGCCGGATACATGAAGATCTGTGTGACGGTCATAGATGACCTCGGCACCTTTGTGGAACAGCTCATCAACAACGCGGCTGATGGTGGTCTCGTTGCCGGGAATTGCTGAAGCAGAAATAATGACCCTGTCTCCCGCATCAATTCTCACCTGCTTGTGCTCGGAAAAAGCCATACGATAAAGGGCTGACATTGCTTCCCCCTGGCTGCCCGTAGAAAGAATTACGACCTTATCTCTGGGAAGCTTGTTGAGCTTGTCAATATCCATGACCACATTTTCAGGAATGTCCATATATCCCAGAACATTGGCCACGCGCAGTACATTTTCCATGCTGCGGCCTGTGATACCAACCTTGCGTCCGTATTTTATGGCCACATTGATGATCTGCTGCAGTCTGTGGACATTAGATGCAAATGTTGTGATAATAATACGCTTGTCGCAACCCTTGAAAAGTTTATCAAAGCCTTCGCCCACTTTGCGCTCTGAATCGGAGTGGCCGGGCTTTTCAACATTTGTGGAGTCACTCAACAGGGCCAGAACCCCTTCCTTACCAAGCTGGCCAAAGCGGACAAGATCGATCATTCCACCGGATATGGGGGTAATGTCAATCTTAAAGTCTCCGGTATGGATTACAGTTCCAATGGGAGTCTTGATAGCAAGGGCAACTGCGTCAGGAATGCTGTGGTTGACATGAATAAACTCAATACCAAAACAGCCCAGTCTGAAAGTGCTGCCAATATTCTTCGTAAAAATCTGCGTATTGTACAGCAGATCGTGTTCCTCAAGCTTGAGCTGGATAAGAGCCGCTGTAAGGGGCATTGTATAAATAGGTATATCCAGTTCTCTGAGAACATAAGGAATTGCGCCTATATGATCCTCATGGCCGTGAGTGATAACCATGCCGCGTATTCTGTCTGCATTGTTTTTAAGATAAGTAGTATCAGGCAGAACAACATCAATGCCGTACATACTCTCATCAGGAAAACCCATGCCGCAGTCAACAATGATAATATCACCGCCATACTCAAATACGGTCATGTTTTTACCGATTTCACCCAATCCGCCAAGGGGAATTATTTTTAATTTTGAAACCATATTAACTCCATTCTATAAAATCAAATATGTAATTTCGTATACAAAATTGTACCCACAATCCTGCTTTTTAAAATTACATTTCGGTTCTTCCCTCGATAGCCCTGTTTAATGTGGCATCATCTGCAAATTCGAGGTTGGAACCAACGGGAATACCATAGGCCAAGCGTGTGACCTTAATATTGAAAGGCTTGAGCAGTCGGGAGATGTACATGGCGGTCGCCTCGCCTTCCGTGTCGGGGTTTGTAGCCATAATAACCTCCTGAATGCTCTCATCTGCGGCCCTTAGGAGCAGCTCTTTGATGCGAAGGTCATCCGGCCCCACATGGCTCATGGGAGAGAGCACCCCATGAAGCACATGATAAGTGCCGTTATATTCTCTGCCGCGCTCTATACTCAGCACATCTCTCGGTTCGGAAACAACACAGATGATTGATTTGTCCCGCCTGTCACTGGAACAGATGGAACACACATCTCCCTCGGTCAGGTTCTGGCAAACGCTGCAGCAATGAACACTCTTTTTTGCACTGATAATTGCATTAGCAAAGCCAACAGCTTCACTTTCCGGCAGTGCCAGCACATGAAAAGCAAGTCTTTGAGCGCTTTTTTTACCGATGCCGGGCAGCGAGGCAAATTTATCTATGAGGTTTTCCAGGGATGAGGGGAAAAAAGACATTTTAACACTCCGATATCGTACTAAGCGTTTTTAATTGCATCAACAGCTGCTTTCCTGTCTGCCTTGCCGAACACTGCACTGCCCGCAACAAGAACATTTGCGCCTGCAGCCTTGACCAGTGCCGCGGTATTCTCATCAACGCCGCCGTCAACCTCCAGTTCACAATCGGGATTATGCTCAGCTATAAATTCTTTGATTTTTGCTATTTTGGGAAGCTGGTCTGCCATGAACTTCTGCCCGCCAAACCCGGGCTCAACAGTCATTACAAGCACCATGTCCACTTGAGAAAGAAAAGGCAGAACTGCCTCAGCTTCGGTTTTGGGCTTGAGGGTAACACCTGTTTTCTTGCCAAGAGACCTGGCGACAGAAATTGCCTCAAGAATATTCTCCAGAGTATCAGCTTCAACATGGAAATTCACAAGGTCTGCGCCTGCTTCACAGAACTGTTTTACATATCTTACGGGCCTGTCTACCATAAGGTGCACATCCAGGAACATATCCGTTGCCTTGCGCAGCGATTTCAGCACCGGGATGCCGATAGAAATATTCGGCACAAAAGCACCGTCCATCACATCAAAATGGACATAGTCAGCCCCGGCGTTTTTTATATCTTCAACCTCAGCTCCCAGTCTGGCAAAATCTGCCGAAAGGATAGATGGTGCAAGCTTCAACATAAGAACTCCTCGTATATCTGGTATTCTTTTCCTTGATTATACTACAAGCACTCTTTACTTTGCAAGACTCTTGACGGCAACAATATTTAGGGATAAAATGAAGTATCATGTATATTGGGGGTAATCTATTGACAAAAAAGAAAAAAAAGAAATCGGGCGCAGGCGCAATCTATGCTTTTGCTTTTACTTGGATAGTCCTGTCTCTGATCTTCCCCTTGCATGAGCTTTGGGGTCTTGCCTCCACCTTGGGCATAAGTATTCTGATCTCGGTTATTGTGGCCGCTGCGTCTTCGGGAAAAAAGAAGAAAGCTGAGGAAACAGAGAAAAAGCAAAAGGAAGAAGCCGCCAAAATCAGTTATGGACCTGAGCTTGATCCGATTATTCAGGAGGGTAACAGAGCACTCTGCGAAATGGGCAGGCTTTATGCAAGCATAAAGGATGTTGAAGTCCGCAAAAAAATCAATGAACTGATGAGAATTACCGATAAAATTACTCAGAATGTTGTGGCTGACCCTTCAGACATCCCTCAGACAAAGAAGTTTATGAACTACTATCTGCCTACTACCATCAAGCTTTTGCACAGCTATGACAGGATGAGCTCTCAGGGAATTGAGGGCGAGAATTTGGACAAGAGCATGAAAAATATCAACGAAATGCTGGACGCTGCCATTGATGCATTCAAAAAGCGGCTGGATTCCCTGTTTGCAAACCAGGCTCTTGATATTGAAACCGATATTCAGGTAATGAACACAATGCTGTCCAGAGAGGGACTTTCCGGCGGGAAAGACTTTGATATATAATTTCAGAAAGGAAGATCCACATGAACGAAGAACGTACTTACATTCCTTCCCTTACTCTCGAGCCAGGTGCAACCGCCACCGCTGCCGCAGTTGAAGCTGCTCCCGTAGCTGTGGAAATAAAAAAAGATAGTCCCATCGAAAAGCTGGAGCTTGATAAGCTCTCCCCTGCTGAACAGGCTGCAGTGCGTGAGTTTTCTGAAAAAATCGATATTCTTAATACCGAGCAGGTAATGAATTACGGCAGCAATGCTCAGAAAAACATTTCTGAATTTTCCGAGTCTGCGCTGAACACTGTGCGTACCAAGGACCTGGGCGAGGTTGGCGATATGCTGGGCGACCTTGTTGTTGAACTCAAGGGAATGAATTTTGATACTGCCGAGAAAAAAGGTTTCCTGGGTCTTTTCAAGAAAGCAGGTCAGAGCATTGAATCCCTGAAAGCGCAGTTCAGCAAGGCTGAAGTAAATGTTGATAAGATCGTTGAAATGCTTGAAAAGCACGAATTGATTCTTATGAAGGACATCAGCATGATGGATAAGATGTTCGAGAAGAATCAGGAGTACACTAAGGAATTGTCCATGTACATCCTTGCAGGCAAGCTGAAGATTGAAAAGCTCCGTGCTGAGGATCTGCCGGCTCTTGTAAAAAAAGCTGAGGAATCCGGGCTCCCTGAGGATGCTCAGGCCGCAAATGACTTCGCCAATATGATCGGCCGATTTGAGAAGAAGATCCATGATCTCGAGCTGACCCGTACCATATCTATTCAGATGTCCCCCCAGATCCGCATGGTGCAGAATAACGACAGCCTGATGGCTGAAAAGATCCGCACTTCCATTGTAAACACCATTCCTCTCTGGAAGAGCCAGATGGTTCTCGCTCTCTCTCTGCATCATTCCGAGCAGGCTATGCAGGCACAGCGTGAGGTCACCGATGTGACTAATGAATTGCTCATGAGAAATGCCGAGAAGCTGCATCAGGGCAGTGTGGCTATTGCCAAGGAAGCTGAGCGCGGTATAGTTGATTTAGAGACTCTCAAGAAGACCAATCTGGAGCTTATTGCTACACTTGATGAAGTTCGCCAGATTCAGGACGAGGGACGCACCCGCCGTGCACAGGCTGAGGACGAGCTGGGCCGCATTGAAGGCGAATTGAAGCAGAAGCTCCTTGAAATGAAAGGCTAAGATATGAATTTCCTTAGAAAACCATTTGTGGCGATGATAATATCTGCCATTTTTGTCATATCTTCTACCCTTTTGTCTGTGCATATTAAGCTTGGCGCTGAGTGCAGAGAAATCACGGATGGTTTTGTGGATGGCATTGAATATAATGGCGAATATCAGAATGGTATCGCATATGATCTTCGCAGGCTCAATGACAACATAAAAGATATAGCTGATATTGCAGCCACCTGCGGAATTGACACAGATGAATTACTAAGCCTGTCGGAAGATCTCAGGCTCGGCCTTACGTATTCTTCTGATTCTGCCTCATATCTCTACTACTGCTATGAGGAGCTGCTCTCTGAATTAAAGAGTGTAAACAGTCAGCTGGCCGAGAATGATTTGGGTGATCAAAACAAAGATGTTCTGAGTGAATGTAACGCTATTATAAATGAAGCTCAGAGCAGTATCTCCAAATCAGCATATAACGAGACGGTCCGCCAGTTCATCAAAGAGAACCGTGGATTTCCCACTGAGATTCTAGCCGATTTGGCAGGCGTATATATGCCCGAGTATTTTGCTTAACAAGAGGTTAATTGAATGTCCATAGAAAAAGGACGCGCCTACTTCCGCAGCCTCGGAATCGAGGATCGCGTCAGAGAATTTGATGTATCATCTGCCACCGTTGAGCTTGCGGCACTGGCTTTAGGCGTAGAGGGAGCCAGGATTGCAAAAACCCTGTCTTTTAAAAGAGCAGATGGCGGATGCCTGCTGATTTTGGCTGCAGGCGATGCAAGAATTGATAACCCTAAATTTAAGGCAAAGTTTCATACTAAGGCCAAGATGCTTACGCCTGATGAGGTGTTGGAAATGGTTGGCCACCCTGTTGGCGGTGTCTGCCCCTTTGGCATAAATGAGGGCGTCGATGTTTATCTGGACGAGAGTCTTAAGCGTTTTGAAACGGTTTTCCCTGCTGTCGGCAGTGCAAGCAGTGCAATTGAGCTGAATCTAACCGAGCTTTATGAATATTCAAAGGCTATTGAGTGGATCGATGTCTGCAAGCTAGCTGAATAAAAAAACAGCCCATAGGGCTGTTTTTTTATTTAAGAATCACTTTATTAAAATTCTTCTTGCCGCGCTTTACAACGATACCGCCCCTCAGCTGTTCAGCGTTATACTTAGTGTTGATATCGCTGATCTTTGCATCATCAACGGTAACGCCGCCCTGCTGAATGTTGCGGCGTGCCTCAGAATTGGAAGCGCAGAGACCGGCGCGGACGAGAATGGTCATGATGCCCAGCTCGCCGCCATCAAGCTCGTCTTCAGAGAGCTCGGTGGTGGGCATATTCTCGCTGCTGCCGCCGCCTGAAAACAGAGCTTTGGCAGAATCCTGTGCCTTCTTTGCCTCTTCCTCGCCATGAACAAGGCTGGTGAGCTCAAATGCAAGGATTTCCTTTGCCTTATTAAGCTGGCTGCCTTCCCAACTATCCATCTCATCTATCTGCTCAAGG
>CAZYTE010000089.1:0-6816 GCA_964649425.1 uncultured Oscillospiraceae bacterium | reverse complement strand
TTGACCTTGTTGTGCTGGATATTATGATGCCCAAAATGGACGGCTATGAGTTTACAAAAACTCTGCGCGCCGTAAACAATGAGCTTCCCATACTCATGGTTTCTGCAAAGCAGCTCCCGGAGGACAGAAAACGGGGCTTTCTGGTGGGCACCGATGATTATATGACAAAGCCCATAGATGAGGAGGAAATGCTGCTGCGAATAAAAGCTCTTTTGCGCAGGGCAAGGATCGTAAGCGAGAGAAGGATCGTCATCGGAGATGTGGTTCTGGATTATGATTCCTTTACCGTAAGCAGAAAAGGGGAGCGTGTAGAGCTGCCTCAGAAGGAATTTATGCTGCTTTATAAGCTGTTGAGCTACCCCGGCAAGATATTTACCCGTATTCAGCTTATGGACGAGATTTGGGGCGCAGACAGCGAATCCGGCTGGGAGACAGTTACAGTACACATCGGAAGGCTCAGGAAACGCTTTGAAAATTGGCCGGAGTTTGAAATACAGTCTGTGCGCGGACTGGGCTACAAGGCGGTGAAGCGGTGAAAAAGAAAGAAGAATCACAGCGTTTTGTGCTGGCGCTTTTTTTCTCCGCTGTTGTGTTTGTTACCCTGCTTGTAAGCCTGCTTGTCACGGGACTGCTGGTTTATGTGCTGAACAGAGAGGGCATTTTTGCGCCTGCGGGCACCACGGAGCTCGGCTCCGGCAGGCTTATCGCGCTGATGATGGGAATAAGCCTTGTGCTGGGCACGACGGTTACATATGCTCTTATCAGAATCCCTCTCAGCCCGATAAATTCCGTTCTTGACGGAATGAGAAGGCTTTCCCGCGGAGATTACGGAGCCCGTGTCAACATGGGCAGGTTCATGGGCCGCCATCAGGTCGGAGAAGAGCTTGTGGATACTTTTAATACCCTTGCCTCCGAGCTTGAAAACACGGAGATGCTCAGGAGCGATTTCGTAAATAACTTTTCCCATGAGTTCAAGACCCCTATTGTGTCCATAGCCGGCTTTGCAAAGCTCCTGAACCGTGGCAATCTCAGCGAAGCCCAAAAGAAGGAGTATCTGGAAATAATTGAAAAAGAATCCCTGCGCCTTGCGAATATGGCTACAAATGTGCTGAACCTGACAAAACTGGAAAACCAGAGCATACTCACAGAGCTTTCCGAATACAACCTGTCCGAACAGATCCGAAACTGCGTGCTGATGCTTGAAAACCAGTGGACTAAAAAGAATACACAATTAGACCTTGAATTTCAGGAGCACATGGTTTTTGCCGAGGAGGAGCTTCTCAAGCAGGTCTGGATAAATCTGATAGGCAATGCAATAAAGTTTTCACCGGAAGGCGGCAGGCTTGATATCAGCATTGAAGAAAGTGAAGAGAATATCTGCGTTTCGGTTTCAAATGAGGGCGAGCCTATTCCCGAAGGGATCAGAAGTAAAATATTCAAAAAGTTTTATCAGGCAGACGAATCCCACGCCACCGAGGGCAACGGCATAGGCCTTGCGGTTGTAAAGCGCATCGTTGATATGCATAAAGGCAGCGTCAGCGTTCAAAGCGAGGGCGGGTTCAATACCTTTACCGTGTGTCTGCCCAAGGTATGCTGGGAAGAAACTGAATAGACGGGGGCCATCCGAAAGGATGGCTCTTTTTTGTTTTCGGTATTATTGTGATGGAGCGGAGGGGAAGATAAAAAGAAACTGTAAACAAAGGCAAAAAAGCGGCTCAAGTTTAGCTTGGGTTTATTTTGCGGTGGAGAATTTAAGACAATAATTCAAAGTGAGGTATAAGGATGAAAAGGTGGTTTCAGAGTGCGGCGTCAAGAATAAGGCTCAGACTCCAGGGCTGCTACGGCACGGACGAGCTGAGCAGAACAATGCTTTGGGTATCCATTGTGCTTATGCTGATTTCAGTTATTTTCCGGGTCAGCATCCTGAATACCATTGCGCTTATTATTTTGCTCTGGTCTATGTTCAGGAGCTATTCAAAAAACATTTACAAGCGCCGCGAGGAGCGGGAAAAATGGCTTAAATTTACCGGAAATGTAAAGTCCTGGTTTTCCCTGCAAAAGCGCAAATGGAAAGAAAGACATGATTATAAGTATTTTCGCTGCAAAAAATGCAAAGCAGTTATGCGTGTCCCCAGAGGCAAGGGAACTGTTAGGGTAAACTGCCGCAAATGCCATAGCGAGATGATAAAAAAGACATAGGGTGAGAAAATGTTCGGACATGTGACAGCTAATACCGCTGCCCTCACAGAGGATGAAAAGCGGCGATACAGAGCGGCTTACTGCGGGCTGTGCCACCGCCTGGGTGAGCGCCATGGACTCCGCGCCCGAATAAGCCTGAGTTATGATCTGACCTTTCTCACACTGCTTTTGTCTTCCCTGTATGAGCCGGAGGAACAGCAGGGGCGGTGCCGCTGTATGGTTCATCCTGTCAGGCAGCATGAGTATATGAAAAATGAGTGTACAGACTACGCGGCCGATATAACTGTGGCTCTGAGCTACCACAAGTGTCTGGATGATTGGAGCGATGACGGAAGCATCACAAAAAAAGCATACGCCTCCATGCTTAAGAGCGGCTATGAAAATGTAAAAGCTAAATGGCCCAGACAGTGCGGGAGCATTGAGCGGGAGCTTAAGCTTCTTGCTGAGATAGAAGCGGATGACAGCAGGGCTCAGGCGGATGAAGCGGCAAACAGCTTCGGCAGGCTTATGGCTGAGCTGTTTGTATATAGAAATGACCGATGGGAGAGGCAGCTTCGTACCATCGGCTTTGGACTTGGCCGCTTCATATATCTGGCCGATGCTGTGATTGATTTTGACGACGATATGAAAAGCGGCAGCTATAACCCCCTGGTGGGCATAGAGCTTGATAAAGAGGATATGAGAAGCGTTTTAAAAGGATTTCTGGGGGATGTGTCACTGGCCTTTGAAAAGCTGCCTCTGGTTCAGGACGCGGAAATATTGAGAAATATTTTGTATTCCGGGATATGGAGCAAATACAATGCCGCCGCAGAAGCCTAGTCCAACGGGAGTCGAACGCACACCGCATTTCGGCGGCCCTGTCAGGCTCTTTTGGACTTGTCGTCCTTGACTTGCGTCAGCAAGCCTGCGTCCTCCGCATCCAAAACAGCTCAAACATTTCTCGCCGAAATGTGCAAAGCAGTTTTTTCGGAGCGGATTTTTGTCCGGACGAGGCATTGTCCGCAGGTAATCCTTGGTGGCTTGCCAGGGACAATAACGAAGTATGGGCGGAAATCCGCCCGATAAAAACCGATGCGGGTTCAACTCCCGTTGGACTAAGGGGGAGAGCAAAGACAGATGATAGACGACCCATATAAGGTGCTTGGCCTGTCACAGGGTGCAAGCCAGCAGGAAATAAAGACAGCTTACCGTAAAATGGCAAAGAAATACCATCCCGATCTAAATCCAAATGACCCTGATGCAAACCGGAAAATGAACGAGGTAAACGAGGCCTATGACATGCTGATGAATCCGGAAAAGTATGCCGCGCAGCGAAAAGCGCAGCAACAGCAGCAGGCCCGCAGCAGCGGCTACGGCGGTCAGCAGTACGGCAACACATATCAGGGAGCCGGCGGCTGGTCCAGTGATTTTAACGGCTTCAACTTTGAGGATTTCTTTGGCTTTGGATTTACGGGCAGCGGAAATCAGGCTGGGAGCAGGCCACAGAATCAGCCGGGAGACAGCTGGGAGATACAGCAGGTGATCCAGTGCGTGAATGGCGGAAGGTACGGCGCTGCTTTGCAGATACTCGCCAGCATCCCCAGCACCGGTAGAAATGCCCGTTGGTACTATCTCAGCGCGCTTGCCAACAAGGGAGCGGGGAATACGGTGCTGGCTATGGAGCATATTCAAAGAGCTGTGCAGCTCGATCCCAACAACAGCACTTATCGTCAGCTTCTTCAGCATTACCGGCAGTCGGAGCAGAGCTATGAAAGAAATGCACAGGGATATAGTGCGGGTACATCAATTGTGCCAAGCCTGTGCGCGGGCTTTTGTCTGACTCAGTTTTTGTGCGGCCCCTGTGGCTTTATGAGATGTTATTAAAGAAAGGAAATATGCAATGGGCAAAACAATCGGTATTGACCTTGGAACAACTAACAGCTGTGTTTGTGTTGTTGAGGGCGGCAGACCGGTCATCATTCCCAATGACCGCGGCGGAAGAACCACACCCAGTGTGGTCGCGTTCAGCCAGAGTGGAGAGCGGCTGGTAGGTGAAGCAGCCGTTCGCCAGGCGGCAGTTAATGCCAAGCGGACGGTAAGTTCCGTTAAAAGGCACATGGGAACTGACTGGCATATAAGCATAGACGGCAAAAGCTTCAGCCCTCAGGAGATCAGCGCCATGATACTCAGAAAGCTCAGGCAGGATGCGGAAAGCTATCTCGGCGAGGAAGTGACAGAGGCCGTAATAACAGTACCCGCGTACTTTAATGACATTCAGCGGCAGGCCACCAAGGATGCAGGCAGGATCGCCGGACTCAATGTCAAGCGCATCATCAATGAGCCTACCAGTGCCGCACTGGCATATGGTCTGGATAACGGTATGCCTCAGAAAATAATGGTCTATGATCTGGGCGGAGGAACCTTCGATGTGTCCATTATAGAAATTGGTGACGGAATAATAGAGGTCCTTGCCACCAATGGAGACAATAATCTTGGCGGAGATGATTTTGACCAGCGCATAGTTGAGCATCTCTGCCGTGAGATACACAATACCCACCGTGTGGATGTGAAGCGTGATCCCGCTGCCTTGCAGAGGATCCGGGAGGCCGCGGAGCAGGCAAAGAAGGAGCTGTCAGCTTCCGAGACGGCTATGATCAGCCTGCCATACCTGACGGCTGCCGGAGGGGATATGCTCCACTTTGAATATACTTTAAGCCGCAGCAGATTTAATGATCTTACCCGTGATCTTGTGGACCGCACCGCCATTCCGGTGCAAAACGCCCTGAATGACGCAGGCATTGCGGCCTCAGAGCTGGGGCGGGTGCTGCTGGTTGGCGGCTCAACCCGCATCCCGGCTGTGCAGGAAAAGGTCCGCGCCCTTACAGGAATTGTGCCCTCCAAAAACATAAATCCCGATGAATGCGTAGCTCAGGGCGCGGCGATCCAGGGCGACACACTGTCCGGCGGCAGCATGAGCCTTGCCGGTTCCGGCGGGGGCATACTGCTTCTGGATGTCACTCCTCTTTCCTTGTCCATTGAAACCGTAGGCGGAGTGGCTACCCGTCTGGTGGAGCGCAACTCCACGCTTCCCATCCACTATTCTCAGGTCTTTTCTACCGCGGCGCCTTTTCAGCGCAGTGTTGAGATACATGTGCTGCAGGGCGAACGGCCCATGGCAAAGGATAACAAGACCATCGGAAAATTCAAGCTCAACGGAATCAAAAAGGCACCCGCAGGCGTGCCGCAGATCGAGGTAACATTCGATATTGACGCGAACGGCATCCTGAAGGTATCCGCGAAGGATCTGGATACGGGCAAGGAGCAGTCCATTACCATCACCGCCAATGAGAAAATGAGCGATGCCGAGATAGAGCAGGCTATCCGGGATGCCGAAATGTACGCGGAACAGGATAAGCTGCGCAGGGAATGCATTGAGCTGCAAAATTCCGGAGCCCTTGTGCTGAATGCGGCGGAGGCAGCTGTCAGAAAAACCGGCAAAAAGCTGGACAAGGAAGAAAAGAAGCAGATTAAAAATGACTGTGCCCACTTGAGAAAACTTCTGAATAAGCTCAAGCCTGAAAAGGTGGGCAGCGGAGAACTGGAAGAGATCCGAAATGCCATATCCTCTCTGGAGGCGTCAAGCTTAAATGCCCGGCGGATGGCGGAAAATGCTGCGCCGGAGGACGCAGAGGACGACAACGCGGAGGATAAGTAACTCTATGCAAAACAGTTTGCCAAGAGAGTATCTTTTCTCTCAGCAGTTTGTTCCGAATGAGGAGACTACTGAACTTGCCAAAAAAGCGGCCAAAGATTTTATGAAACATATGACACAGTACAAGTGTGCCATGATGGACATTGAAAGCCGCTTCAAGCTGCTGAACGAGGAATATGTCCTCGAGCACGGGAGAGCACCCGTGAACAGCATTAAAACCAGACTTAAATCAGCCCCAAGCATAAAGGAGAAACTGGAGCGCAAGGGCTATCCTGTGAGCTTTGATTCTATTATTGATAATCTGGATGATATTGCCGGTGTGCGCGTTATATGTTCATTTCCCGACGATGTTGAAACTATGGCCGAGGCCCTTCTGAGGCAGGATGACATCAGCCTTATCAAAAAGCGGGACTATATAGCTGATCCCAAACCCAATGGCTACCGCAGCCTGCATCTGGTTGTAACAACTCCCATTTATCTGGCCAGCGAGAAAAAGCAGATAAAGGTGGAGATACAGCTTCGCACCATTGCCATGGATTTCTGGGCAAGCCTTGAACATGAGCTGCGGTATAAAAGCGATGTGGAATTCACCGAAGAAATGGCTCACGAATTACTGGAATGTGCACAGCTCAGCGCAGATCTGGACAACAGGATGGCGGAGCTGAGGAAGAAAGTTTTCTAGGAGGGATTACTGTGAAATCAGAAACGAAGGCAAAATTCCTGAAAGTTTTGCTTCTGCCTTTGGGAGCGATCGTGCTGTTCTTTATTCGCAGAAACTCAAAAGATGCAGAAGAAAAGCGGGCCAATCAGGCAGACTGATACAGGAAAACATATGCTTGTGCTTTTGCCTGTCCGGCTGTTATGCACAAAAAATTTCCTCATACCGAATAAGTATGAGGAAATTTTTTATGCGTTTATATCTCCAA
>CAZYTE010000088.1:0-7031 GCA_964649425.1 uncultured Oscillospiraceae bacterium | reverse complement strand
AATTCTTCATGAACTCATCATTTTTTCGCTTGACTTTTTATAGCTGGTCTTTCGGTTAAAACAAAAAAGCGCCGGAGTCCTATTGCTAAAACTCCGGCGCTTGTCGTTGGTTGTTACATGGTCTGTTCCTGGCTGTAGGGTTCCACGGTATGCTGATCCTGCTCTCTGATGCGGTCCATGATATCGGGCATTCCGTTCTCGATCTGCTCCTGAACGCTCTCGATGCATTTCTCCTGCTCGTAGGTCAGGTCAAACCCTGCGTCCAGGGTGTCGGCACAGCATCGGTAGATCTCGATAAGCTGTTCATCCTTGAAGAGATGCTGTTCGGGGATGAGGCCGGAGCGGGTGGCAAAGTCCTGCTTGGCTCCCTCGTAGTTGCCGGTGAAGTAGTGACCGTGGGACAGGCCCTTGCGGTCGTGATCCCAGTCCCAGGTGACGAACTCCACACCATACTTGCTATGCGCTCCTGCCAGCACTACACCGTTGAAGTCAGCCAGCACCTTATATCTGTCCGGCAGGTCGCTGACCTTCAGGGGAGGGGCCTGTTCCATTTGCTTCATATACTCGGCAGTGTTACAGACGATCCTGTATGCATTGTCCTTTGCTGCCACATACTCCGGGGTGGGGATGTTATCGCTGCGGTAGGTGATGCCGCCGATCTGGTCTACCTCACAGAGCGGATGTTCATCCAGCCAGACAGCAAGCCTGCCGCCGACGCTCGGCTCCACTCGGAAGCCCTCACGCCGGAGGGCGATGGCTGTTTCCTGAAAATATCTTTTCTTTTCCTCTGCGCTGCTGCTCATTTCGTATCCTCCTTGTTGGGCTTCGCCCACTGTGATTTATTTAGGAAATGAAAAAACGCCAATCTAATGGTTCACAACCAACAAATTGACGCTTCAAACTTCGTGTGTTTTTTAATATCTCTTTCCATTTAAACTATAGGTCAAAAAGGCTATACGCTTCAACCGAATTTATAAATATGTTAAATAAGTGGGTTCGTATCCTTTCATGCACCACTGTAAATCGGTTGGCATCTATGTGAATACTTCTAAAAACTCATTCTCAAAAATGCCGAAAACGCTTGATGCCATCGGCTTTACAGCCGATGGCATCTATACTGTTTGGACAACATGGTATGCCCGACAGGATTCGAACCTGCGACCTTCAGAGTCGGAGTCTGACACTCTATCCAGCTGAGCTACGGGCACATATTGAGTTATAACTTTACATTGATAACAATTTTTGATATAATGATTTATCTTTTTAGCCAAGCCATTATATCAAAACTTTAATTCAAAGTAAATAGCTCAAAAAATTATATTTTGTCTAAAAAGGAATGTATTGATTTATGAAGCACAACATGTCTTTTTTCAAGCGGATCTTCTGCCTGCTGCTGTGTTTTGCCATGCTCATGCCGCTCAGTGCATGCGGCGAAAGTAAAATGTCACAGTCTCAGGTTTTCGCCATGGACTCTGTCATGACCCTGACTGCTTACGGTAAAAATCGAGAAGCAGGTCTTGCGGCAGCCCAGAGTGTGATCACCGCCATGGATGCTATGCTTGACCCCAAGAACCCCACCAGTACCGCCTATGCCATTAATAACGCGCAGGGTGCCAGCGTTGTTATATCAGGACAGGTCGCAACCATGCTAAGTACTGCAAAAACCGTTTATGACCAGAGCGGCGGCGCGCTTGATCTCACGCTGTATCCCCTTATTAAGCGCTGGGGCTTTGTTGACGCGAAATACTATGAGCCCACAGCTGATGAAATCGCTCAGGATCTGTCCAGGAGATGCTTTAACCAGATGGTTCTGACCAGCTTCCCCTCTTCCGGCTCCTACTCGGTTACTTTCCCCTCCTATGCGGAAATCAGCTTTGCAGCAATTGGAAAAGGCTGTGCCGCCTCAAACGCCATTGACGCGATGCGTCAGGCAGGCGTTACCAGCGGCATTGTATCTCTGGGCGGCAATGTTCAGACTCTGGGGCAGAAGCCTGACGGCACCAACTGGACTGTTGCAATCCAGGACCCCAACACGCCCGAAAACTATCTGGGTGTGGTAAATGTAGGAGAGACTGCTGTTGTCACCAGCGGCCCCTATCAGCGTAATTTCACCACTATTCAGGGCAAAACATATCACCACCTCTTTAACCCCTCCACCGGATATCCCACCACACACAACCTGACTTCTGTCACCATCATCTGTCAGGATGGTACAATGGCTGACGCTCTGTCCACCGCAATGTTCGTCCTCGGCGAAAGCAAGGCTTTGAACTACTGGCGTACATACGGCGGCTTTGAGATGATAATTGTCAGAAACGATAACCACATCATTTGCACCAAGGGTCTGATCGAAGAATTCACCCTCGCCAATGAGAACTATACCCTGTCCTTCACCGAGTAATGGCTGAGCTTAATACTGATGTCAGATATATAAAAGGAATAGGCGAGAAAAAGGCACTGGCACTTAACAAGCTGGGTGTCTTTTCTCTCTATGACCTGCTTTCCTTTTTTCCCCGCCGCTATGAAGACAGAACTCAGTTCAAACCCATAGCGCTGACTATGGATAAGGAAACTGTCTGTATAAGCACTATCATTGCGGACACTCCGAGGCTCACAAGGATACGCCGGGGTCTGGAGCTGGTCAGATTTCACGCGGTGGATGACAGCGGAAGTGTTGAAATAAGCTATTTCAACCAAAGCTATATGAAAGATCATCTCCACAGGGGAGACAGTGTAAATTTCTACGGAAAAATCGAAGTAAGCGGCACCAGACGCACAATGTCCAACCCTGCCTTTGAGGCTGAGGGCAGCAGCAAAGGCGTAACCGGCAGGATCGTTCCAATTTACAGACTTACTGCCGGCCTGAGTCAGAACAACATTTCAAGCGGCATCAGACAGAGTCTTGACAGCTGCCTTGATTCAATAAAAGACATTTTGCCCGACAGCGTACGCAGCCGCTGCAATTTGGCAAGCGCTCGTTTTTCATATGAAAACATTCATTTTCCTTCCGGCTTTGAAGCTTTGGAGCTGGCAAGACGGCGCTTTATATTTGAAGAGCTTTTTGTGCTGGCCTGTGCGCTGGGCAAGGTCCGCGGAGAGCGCAAAAAAGACAGCGGAATCCGGCTGGAAAAGCATGACATAAACGAGTTCTTTGCTTCCCTTCCCTTCGCTCCTACCGGCGCGCAGGAGCGAAGCATTGAAAAGGCCATCGATGATATGTGCTCCGGCACCGCCATGAACAGACTTGTTCAGGGCGATGTGGGAAGCGGCAAGACTTTAGTGGCCGCTGCCTGTATATGGTACACATGGAAAAGTGGCCACTGCAGTGCATTTATGGCCCCGACCGAGATCCTGGCCGAGCAGCATTTTGCTACACTTTCCGGATTCCTGTCGCCCTTTGGTATAAAAGTCGGCAGGCTTACAGGTTCCATGAGCGCAAAGGAAAAGCGTATTGCCAAGGCTGCTCTTAAAGCCGGTGAATATGATCTGGTCGTGGGTACACACGCTCTTTTCAGTGAGGATGTTGAGTACTCAGACCTTGCACTGGTTGTTACCGACGAGCAGCACCGCTTTGGAGTAGCCCAGCGCTCCGCACTAATTGGCAAAGGACAAAGCCCCCATGTGCTTGTTATGTCCGCCACCCCGATCCCCAGAACCCTTGCGCTTATTATCTATGGTGATCTGGATGTTTCAATTATTGATGAACTTCCTCCCGGCAGGCAGAAGGTGGACACCTTTACTGTGAACGAAAGTTACAGGGAGCGCCTCAACGGCTTTATCGATAAGCTTTGCTCCGAAGGCAGGCAGGTTTTTGTGGTCTGCCCCATGGTTGAAGAAAATGAAGATCTGTCGGTGAAGCTGAAATCCGCTCAGGAGCACAGCCTTGAGCTTGCAGCCCGCTTCCCCCACTTTAAAGTGGCCTGTATCCACGGCAAAATGAAGCCCAGGGACAAAGACAGAATTATGGCTGAGTTCATATCCGGAGAGACAAATATCCTGGTTTCCACCACAGTCATTGAGGTTGGCGTAGATGTACCAAACGCAGCACTTATGATAGTGGAAAATGCTGACCGCTTCGGTCTCAGCCAGCTCCACCAGCTTAGAGGCCGGGTAGGCCGCGGCAGCCATAAGAGCTACTGTGTGCTTGTTTCGGAGGCAGACAGCGACGAAGTCAAAGCAAGACTCTCCATCATGGGCAAAACCAATGATGGTTTCAAAATATCCGAGGAGGATCTTCGCCTTCGCGGCCCCGGAGACTTTTTTGGCTCCAGGCAGCACGGTCTGCCCGAGATGCACATTGCAGATCTTGGCGCGGATGTGAATATCATGCAGCAGGCCCAGCAGGAGGCAAATCGCCTTCTGGCACTCGACCCGGAGCTTAAGGCGCCGGAAAATGCACTCCTTAAAGAGCGCATAGACTTTCTTTTCTCGAAAAATGCAGACAGCTTTAACTAACAGGAGGTTATATAATATGGATCTTGAAACCAAATGCCTGCAGTCAGGTTACACTCCCGAGAACGGCATGCCCCGCACCCTGCCCATTTACCAGAGCACCACTTATAAATATGATGATGCGGAGGCTCTTGGCAAGCTTTTCGATCTGGAAGCTGACGGCCATATGTATACCCGCATTTCCAACCCCACCGTTGCAGCCGTAGAGGCTAAAATTGCCGATCTTGAGGGCGGCGTTGGCGCAATGCTCACTTCCTCCGGTCAGGCCGCAAACTTTATGGCGATCTTCAATATCTGCTGCCACGGCCAGAATTTCATCTGCATGAACAACATCTATGGCGGCACCATCAACCTCTTCTCCGTCACTCTTGCCCGCATGGGCATTGAGGTCCGCTTCGCAAGAGACGATATGAGCGACGAGGAATTTGAAGCACTCTTTGATGAGAACACCCGCCTTGTATTCGGCGAGACTGTTGCAAACCCTGCCCTCACCGTTCTGGACATCAGCCGTTATGCTGAGCTTGCCCACAAGCACGGTGTCCCCATGATAGTTGACAACACCTTTACCACTCCCCTGCTTTGCAACCCCTTCAGGTTTGGCGCTGATATAGTCACCCACTCTACCACAAAGTATATGGATGGCCATGCAAATGTTGTGGGCGGCGTTATTGTTGACGGCGGCACTTTTAACTGGGAAGTCGGCGGCAAGTATCCCGAGCTCAGCGAGGCTGACGAGAGCTACCACGGCGTGGTATATACCCGGCAGTTTGGCAAGGCAGCCTATATCACCAAAGCAAGAGTACAGCTTATGCGTGATTTTGGCTGCACTCCCCAGCCGATTGCAGCTTATCTGCTGAATCTGGGTCTTGAATCTCTTGCGGTACGCATGAAGCGTCACAGCGAAAACGCTCTGGCTGTCGCAAAATACCTGGAGGGACATGACAAAGTCACCTGGGTCAACTACCCTCTTCTTGAGAGCAACAAATATTATCCCTTGGCAGTCAAATATATGCCCGGCGGTGCCCCCGGTGTTGTATCCTTTGGTGTAAAGGGCGGCAGAGAGGCTGCCATGAAGCTTATGAACAGCCTGAAGCTGGCCCAGATCGTTGTCCATGTAGCAGATGCCCGCACCTGTGTGCTCCATCCCGCCAGCACCACTCACCGCCAGCTCACCGATGAGCAGCTCATTGCGGGCGGTATAGTCCCCGAAATGGTTCGTTTTTCTGTCGGCATTGAGAATATCAATGATATAATCGCCGACCTTCAGCAGGCTCTGGAGCTGATATAATTATTCAAAAGAGGTATAAGATATGCCCATAAAAATTCCCAATGGCCTCCCGGCCAGAGAGACCCTTGAGAACGAGAATATATTCGTAATGCCTGAGACCCGGGCTGAGACTCAGAACATCCGCCCTTTGCGGATCGCTCTGCTCAACCTTATGCCCACAAAAATTGTCACCGAGACTCAGCTCTCCCGTTTGCTTGGCAATACTCCGCTGCAGGTTGAACTGGAGCTTATTCAGGTCAGCTCTCACAAGTCAAAGAACACCGCCGAGGAGCATATGCTGGCCTTTTACAAGACTTTTGATGAAATAAGCGACCAATATTTTGACGGCATGATCATCACCGGCGCCCCTGTGGAGCAAATGCCTTTTGAAGAGGTTGATTACTGGCAGGAGCTTTGCAAGATCATGGAGTGGACCAAGACCCATGTCCACAGCACATTTCATATTTGCTGGGGCGCGCAGGCAGGTCTTTACTATCATTTCGGAATTGACAAAATTGCTCTTGATAAAAAGATGTTCGGTGTGTTCCCTCACAAGGTGACCTATAAAAACTCCATCCTGATGCGCGGCTTTGATGATGAGTTTTATGTACCTCACTCCCGCCATACTGCCATCCGCCGCGAAGATGTGGCCGCTGTTGCGGAGATAAAGATTCTGGCAGAGTCCGAGGAAGCCGGGCTTTACGCAATGGCTACAAAGCACGGCAAGCAGATTTTCATCACCGGTCATTCAGAGTATGACCGGGATACTCTCAACCGGGAGTATGTCCGCGATAAAACTGCCGGACTTCCCATCGAAGTACCCAAAAACTATTTCCCCAATGATGATGACACCCAGGAACCTGTGGTGCGCTGGAGAGGCCACGCCAATCTTCTCTATGCCAACTGGCTCAACTACTTTGTCTATCAGTCCACGCCCTTTGATGTTATGGCAATCGGACGCGGCGAACGCTGCACCGAGGAGGGCTAATAATGCTGAGAATTAAATCAATAGACAAAAAACTCCTTATTGGTTTAGCTATTTGCGCAGTATTGGTATTTACCCTTAGTTTCCTTTTTGCTAACACCCATGATGACTATTATATTCCTGACGAGGGGAACAGTTTTTCGGGTTCTGTCGAATACTCTCTGACCATGGGAAACGGCAGGTATCTCGGCAACTTCCTCGGTAATTATCTCCCTCAGCGAAGCACTATCAATTTTCTTATTCGCGGCTTGTTTTTGTTTGGATTAATCGTGCTCACTCCCGCAGTGTTTGGCGGTCTAAATTACCGTACGCTTACACTCAGTATGC
>CAZYTE010000087.1:0-7288 GCA_964649425.1 uncultured Oscillospiraceae bacterium | reverse complement strand
TGGGAGATAATTGAAGAACTGGCAGCCGGGGATGAGCACTATATCGGCATCTGCCAGAGCCGGAACAGAGGCCATCAGAATGCTGTTCTGGCCGGCCTCATGGAGGCAATGGACAAGTGCGACATTACTATTTCCATTGACTGTGACGGTCAGGATGACATCAATGCCATGGATGAGATGGTGGATGCATATCTGGATGGCTGCGAGGTCGTTTACGGTGTGCGTTCCAGCAGAGAGACGGATACCTTCTTCAAGCGTGCCACCGCACAGGGGTTCTATAAGTTCCTGGCCCTTATGGGTGCGGAAGTGGTGTATAATCACGCGGACTACCGCCTTATCAGCTCCAGGGTGCTCAAGGAGTTTGCTAATTTCAAAGAGGTAAATCTCTTCCTGCGCGGCATGATCCCCCTCATAGGCTTTAAAAGCACCAGCGTGAGCTATTCCAGAGCCGAGCGCATTGCCGGCGAGAGTCACTATCCCCTCAAGAAAATGATCGCCCTTGCGGTGGACGGCATAACCAGCCTGTCTGTCAAGCCCCTGCGCATGATAACCGGCTTTGGTGTGTTTGTCGCGATAGTCAGTTTTATCGGTGTGATCTGGGCAGCTATAACTGCGTTGATGGGAAAATCTGTGGCCGGCTGGGCCAGTATGACATGTATTGTGTGCTTTGTCAGCGGTGTGCAGCTTATCTGTCTTGGCATCATAGGTGAATATATCGGTAAAATCTATATGGAGACAAAACAGCGTCCCAGGTATATAATCAGCCGCCGCACGTGGGACGAATAGGCCGTTTTGGGTAAAAAGTGGGGAATAAGTGCCATAAAAACCCACAAAAACTGCGCTTAAACGGGCAGAACACTTGACGAAAAGGCAATTTAGATGTATTATGTACGGGTAGTTTAATGCCTATTCTATATAAACATAGAACGGAGGAACTTGTATGAGCATGATTCCTGAAGTCAAGTGCCGCCGCTGTGGAGAGACTTTTTCCTCCATGCGCAGCAGATGCCCCAACTGCGGTACCCGCAGAGTGGCTCAGAGCGGACGCACTCCCGGAACCACTCCCGGAACAGTCAAAGGCACCGCAGCCTATGAGCGTGCCGAGACCAACACAAAGTGGCAGATGATTTTCGGCCTTATTCTGGTCGTCGCAGTTATTCTTGCAGTTATCGTTATGGTATCCACCAGCCTGAATGCCACCGATGTCAGCACCAACACCAAGGCAACTCCCCCGGTGATTACCAACGCACTGCCCAGTATGGAGGTGCCCCCCACCGCAGCTCCCACTCCCACACCCACTGTGGAAAAGGTTGAGATCGTATTCGGCGAGAAAGCCATTGAGAGCGACTTTACCATGAGACTGGGTGATGCACCCCTGACTTTGAAGGGCATGGTTTATCCTCTGTCCATTACAGGCGCCAAGGTTGAATGGACCTGCAGCGATGAAACTGTACTTGAGATTACTCCCACTGAGGACGGCAGTCAGTGTACTGTTAACATTGTGGGCACTATTGCAGGCGGCGTCAGACTTACTGCCAGCTGCCTTGGCCAGTCCAAGACTGTCATTGTCTATTGCGTTGGCTAAATTCGGGAATAAAAAATAAGAGCTCGAAAGAGCTCTTATTTTTGTTCAAAAAAAGCTTGACATTTTGTGTGTGATAGTGTATTATATCGCTTGTTCCGAGGTATGGACGATTGGCGCAGCTGGTAGCGCATCCGCTTGACGTGCGGGAGGTCACAAGTTCGAGTCTTGTATCGTCCACCATAAACCCTGAGGCATGGATGCTTCAGGGTTTTTGTTTTGCGTTAAATCATAAAAGACTCGAACTTGTGACTATTAGAGCGCGAGTTTGCTCGCGCGGATAAGCGGCGGAGCTCGCCATGGCGCGCTCCGCAGGTTCGAGTCTTGTATCATTACTGTTTTGGAATTATAATATCAGTAAGTTCCCAAATGTACTGTGAACCCTTGCAGGAAAGGATATATAATGAACACTTTTTTGAAAGAATCTCTGGGTATTTTCCCAACTCCCATTCACCGGCTGCCCAACATCAGCCGCGAGCTTGGCACCAATGTGTGGATAAAAAGAGATGACCTTTGCGGTGTAGCACTGGGAGGAAACAAGGTGAGAAAACTGGAATTTCTGCTGGCAGATGCAAAAACCAAGGGCTATGATCTGGTTATGACCACCGGCCAAGCCCAAAGCAATCATGCGATGCTTACGGCGGCCTGTGCTTTGCGTATGGGTATGGACTGTATTTTGGTTCTGAAAGAAAGAGGCATCACCGAGCGCAGGGGCAACCAGATCCTCAATTATCTGATGGGCGTGGAAGTCCGCTTTGTGAATACTGACAGCTACGATGAAATTTATGAGGAAATGGATCGCATCGGTGGGGAACTGGGCCGTAAGGTTTATAAGATACCCTGCGGAGGCTCCAATGCGCTGGGCAGTTTGGGATATGTGGAATGTATGAAGGAAGTTTCCCAATTTGAGCAGCATTTCGAGCATATTGTGTGTGCCTGCGGCTCCGGTGGCACTGCTGCCGGAACTATTCTTGGAGCCAAGCTCTATATGCCGGATAGCCATGTGATGTGCGCCATGGTGGATAACGATCCCTTCGATCAGATTGTACCGGAGATTATGAGAGAAGCGGTAACGCTGATGGGGCTGAACATGGAAATACCGGTTCCCGATCTGCTGGATATGTGCGGCCCTGGGTATTCCATTCCCTCCGAGGAGGGAAACGAGGCCATCGCCATGATGCTCCGGCTGGAAGGCATTGTTCTGGATACCTGTTATACCGGAAAGACCTTTGCAGGACTTATCAAACGGGCAAGAGAGGGCTTCTATAAGCCCGAGGACAATGTGCTGTTCATACACTCCGGCGGTGCAGGCGGTCTGTTCGCTCAGGATTGGGAAGATATACAACTGTAATATGTAACGGAGAAAAAAGCAGATGCATTAAATGCATCTGCTTTTTGTTATGCCTGATATATGAATCCGCCGCCGAGAAGCATATCATCCTGATAGACCACTGCGGACTGGCCCGCGGCAGGGGCGCGGACAGGCTGCTCGCAGATAATACAGACCTTATCACCATCGGGATGGATGATACAGGCGGGATTTTCCCACTTGGTGTGGCGCACGCGGACGGTTCCGCATATGGGTTCCAGGGGTTCATCAATGAGCCAGTTGAAATTCCTTGCGTGGATCTCAGTTTTGAAAAGATCTTCCCAGAAGCAGAGTTCAATGTCCTTGGAGACGGGGTCGATACGGGAAATATAGACCTTGCGCTGCCGGATAAGGCCGGGGCGGCGCTGACCCACGGTGTAGCGGCAGATGCCATCGTGAGGGCCGATTATCTGCCCATCAAAGATAAAGCTTCCGTCTGTGGGCAGTTGGGTGCGCTTTGCCATCCAGCCCAGATAGTCCTTATCGGGGATAAAGCAGATCTCCATGCTGTCAGGCTTGTTTGCAACCGGCAGGCCAAACTCCTGCGCCATGGCACGGACCTCGGACTTAGGATACTTTCCCAGGGGCAGCACAAGTCTGGCTGCCTGCTGGCGGGTCAGGCGGCAGAGCATATAGCTCTGGTCATTCTCCGGGTGACCCTTGTAGATATGGCCGTTTTCGGCTCTGGCATAATGGCCGGTGGAGATGTATTCCGCACCTATTTTGTCGGCAAATTCCATCAGGTTTTTGAACTTCACCGAGGGGTTGCAGATGATGCAGGGATTGGGAGTCTCACCCCGGAGATATGCCTCCGTAAATGGACGGCAGACACACTCCTCCAGCTCCCGTTTTACATCCACAATTGTCAAAGGGATGCCTATAAACTCTGCAGCCGAAACCGCATCGTTTCTGGAGTTTTCATCGGTGTTATCAAGATACAGGCCATAAACTTCATAGCCTTCTTTTTTCAGCAGGGAAGCACAGACAGCGCTGTCAACGCCGCCGGAAAAGCCTAACACTACCTTCATTATCTGCTCTCCATATATACCATCAAAACTGTAATATCAGCCGGGGATACGCCTGAGATACGGCTTGCCTGACCGAAACTGGCGGGCCTGATTTTTTTGAGTTTTTCTCTTGCTTCCAGCCGGAGGCCACCCACATCATCGTAGTCAATGTCTGCGGGGAGGAGCCGATCCTCCATGCGGACGAACTCCTCGACCTGCTTGAGCTGGCGTTTAATATAGCCCTCATACTTGAGTCTCAGCTCTACCTGAGCCCTGATGCTACGGCAAAGCTCCGGACGATCCGGGTCAAATGGGGCTGTATCAGCGTAGCTGATCTGGGGACGGCGGATAAGGTCTGCAAGGGAAAATCCGGTGCTTACAGGGGCGGTGCCACGGGCTGTGAGCATTGCGTTGAGCTCATCGCCGGGGGGAATGTGGCGGTTTTCAAGGCGGCATATCTCCTTATCCACCATGGCATATTTATCCAATACTGCCTGATGCTGCCCTGAACTCACAAGGCCTATTTTAAGGCCGATATGGCTTAAACGCTGGTCGGCATTATCCTGCCGGTGCAGCAGGCGATACTCGCTGCGGGAGGTCATCATACGGTAGGGCTCATTGGTGCCCTTTGTGACAAGGTCATCAATAAGGGTGCCTATATATCCGTCGCTGCGGCGGAGAATGAGGGGTTCGCGGCCCATTATCTTCAGGGCGGCGTTTACGCCTGCCACAAAGCCCTGAGCGGCAGCTTCCTCATAGCCGGATGAGCCGTTGAACTGACCGGCACCGTAAAGACCGGAAATCTTCTTGCTCTCCAGCGTGGGGGCAAGCTCGGTAGGGTCAATACAGTCATACTCTATGGCGTAGGCAAAGCGGGTCATCTCCGCGTTTTCAAGGCCGGGCAATGTGTGGAGCATCTGCAACTGCACTTCCTCCGGCATGGAGGAAGAGAAACCCTGAATGTAGAGCTCCTGAGTGTTCAGGCCCATGGGCTCAACAAAAAGCTGATGCCGGGGCTTGTCGGTAAAGGTCATGACCTTTGTCTCAATACTGGGGCAGTAACGGGGGCCGATGCCTTCAATAAAGCCGGAATAAATGGGGCTCCGGTTCAGATTGGCGCGGATTATCTCATGGGTCTTTTCATTGGTATAGGTCAGATGACAGACCGCACGGTTGCACAGTGTGCTCTCATCGGTGGAGAAAGAGAAAGCCTCGATCTCCTCGTCACCCTCCTGAAGCTCCAGCTTGGAAAAGTCCACCGTGCGGGCATTTACTCTGGGGGGAGTGCCGGTCTTGAAGCGGCGCAGCTCAAGACCAAGCTCCCTGAGACGGTTGCCCAGACTCATGGCGGCGGCCAGACCGTCAGGCCCGGAGGACTGGACAAACTCACCTGCGATAATGCGCCCATCCAGATAGGTGCCGGAGGCAATGATGGCAGCATCGCAGCGGTATACGGCGCCGGTGGCGGTGATGACAGCCTCAACCTTGCCGTCCTCAACATCAATATCCACAATTTCGGCCTGCTTTAAACGCAGATTCTCCTGTTCTTCAAGGGTCTGCTTCATAATGTCCTGATAAAGCCGTCTGTCTGCCTGTGCTCTCAGTGAGTGAACTGCAGGGCCTTTACCCCGATTAAGCATACGGTACTGTATGCAGGCCTTGTCGGCAGCTCTTGCCATTTCGCCGCCCAGAGCATCCAGCTCTCTGACCAGATGGCCCTTGCCGGTGCCGCCGATGGCGGGATTGCAGGGCATATTTCCCACCGCGTCCATATTAATGGTGAAGCAAACAGTGTCCAGACCCATGCGCGCGGCAGCCAGAGCAGCCTCGATTCCGGCATGCCCTGCACCGATCACAGCTATATTACATTTTCCCGCATCATATCTGACCACAGTGTTTCTCCTTGAAATTTGTAACACTTAATTATATAGGTCAATGCTTTTTTGGTCAAGGTTTTGATGGGAAATTTAACTATTTATAGGCAGTTGACGATGCTGTGGCAAGAGGCTATAATAAATTTCAGTAAAGCCAAAGGGGTGGAACCGGTGAAAACGGCAGCTAGAAGGTTTGTAATCATATGTCTCATACTCTGCATGGGCGTATCGGCCATGCCTGTAAAGGCTCATGCCGATTCTTCTATTGATAAGGTATTGGCCACCATTTCCCATGTGCCTGTGGCGCTGATGGATGTGTCAAACATTACCGCCGCCACAAGCACTCCCGGCTGCGATATCGTAAGCTACCACTGGTCGGATTCCTATGGCACCATGTCCGGCTGGTTTTCCACCTCTGAATGCAGGGTGTCAATAAGAATCCAGGCTTATGACGGTTATTTCTTCGGAGAGAATGTGGCGGTTTACCTCAATAACGAAGCGGTTTCATTTACGCGGGACCCGGAGGGCAAATACATTGACCTGACCCGGGAATATACACCATTGGTCTGGGCGCCCACGGTTATCAAGCATCCCGGCGGTGAAACTGTGGAGGCGGGAGGCTGGGCCTCCTTTGTAGCCACAGCAACCTATACCAGCGGCAGCACATGGCGATTTGTAAGCCCTGAGGGCAAGTATTTCACTGCCGAGGAGCTGTGCGAAAAATTCCCCGGAGTGGGCGTTGAGGATAATGGTGAGGGCAAGCTAAAGGTGTATAACATTCCTGCGGAGATGGACGGCTGGAAGGCTGTCTGCCGTTTTGACGGCCCCGGAGGAACAGTGGATTCCAGCGGAGCAAAGATAACGGTCAAGTCTGCGGCTCCCGCTGTCACACCCAGCCCGGAACCTGCTCCGGAGCCCACGCCCGAGGCAACACCCGAGCCTGAGAAAGAGGAGGAGCAACACGAACACAGCTTTTCCGACAAGTATTCCGGTGACCTTATGAACCACTGGCAGCTCTGTGACTGCGGCGAAACTACCGAGAAGAAGGCCCACACAATGCAGTGGACTGTTACAAAGGAAGCCGGCCGTGAAGAAAGCGGTGAGGAGCAGGGCGTCTGCTCAGTATGCGGATACAGCCAGACCAGAGAGATTCAGCCCACCGGCGGCAGCAATGCGGCAGTGGGTGATGATGAAAGCGGTTTAGGAAAGTTCGGCATACTTATCAGGGTGCTGCTGGCGATTGCAGGCATTGTGGGCGGTTTTATACTGATAATGTACATCCGCTACCGTGCCCGCCGCAAAAGGGCCCGGATAAGAAGCAGAAGGTATTAAAAAAGCAAGGTGCTCAGCACCTTGCTTTTTCGAGACTGTCAGAAAACCAGGGGTCCGTCTGCCGGAAAGGGCAGAGCGGGGGTGCGCGAGGGGGTTAAGACCCGCCTCGCGTTCCAATAAACTC
>CAZYTE010000086.1:0-7357 GCA_964649425.1 uncultured Oscillospiraceae bacterium | reverse complement strand
CCCGCTGTGCCATTTCCTGCAGACGGATCCCTGGTTTTTTGACAGTCTCAAAAAGAGCTTAGACCGTCTTGGTCTAAGCTCTTTCAATTCAGGGCAGCTTGTTATTACCAGCCAAATACCCACAGATGGGTCATACCGAAGGCCTCTCTGATAAACTGACTGACTGTCAGGGCGGGGTAATCCCAGTGACCTGCTACGCCTGCGGCTTCAACGCCCAGCATACGGCACATGGTCTTAGCCCTGAAAAGATGATATGGGCTTGAGAGAACCGCCACATTGCCGTCAGGCTCACCTCCAAGCTGACGGATGATCTCAAAAGAAAACTGGAGATTTTCTTTCGTTGAGGTGGCCTTATCCTCCATGATTATGCGTTCAGATGCAATGCCGTGGGCAGTCAGCCACTCATACATAGCCAGAGCCTCGGTCTTATTCTCGCCCTTGCCCTGGCCGCCGCTGACTATGGCTGTCACCTCAGGGTATTCCTCCATATAGTCCAGCACGCCCTGCAGGCGGTGAACCAGAGACAGAGAAGGGCTGTCCCCATGTACGGCAGCACCAAGAACTATAAGATACTTGCGCTCCGGATCATCGTCAGTTCTTGCGTTCTTGATTATAGGAATCTCCACAATTGTGAAATATATAAGCCCAATACAGACCAGAGCCACCACAACCCGCCGCAAACCAGAGCTTAAGAAGCGATGCAGCACCACAAGCGCCGCAAAGAAGGTCAGCGTATAGGCAATATAGGAATAACCCCTGAGAGCGAATTTGAAAAACAAAGCCGCCAACAGAAGCACTCCGCTGACAATTGACCATTTGGGTATATGCATTATTGGTTCAGTTCCTCCCATTTATCATAGAGTTCAAGGAGCTTGTCGTTGAGATCTTCTTTCTGATCGTCAATCTCCATCAGCTTCTGATAGTCGGTGGCAAATTCCTCTGCCTGCTGCTCCAGCTCCTTGACCTTAGCTTCCAGCCTTGCGATCTCACGCTCCAGCCTGCCGATCTGTTTGTCGGCATTGGGAGCTTTTTTCTTAACTTCCTTTTTCTGGGGAGCCGCGCTCTTCTGAGCCTGAGCATAGATCTCCTGCCGGCTCTCCCACTCTCTGAAAGCCTTGTATCCGCCGCGAAAATCGGTGATCTCTCCGTCTTTCAGGCACCAGATGCGGGTGGCAAATTTCTCAATGAAATATCGGTCATGGGAAACAAAAAGCAGAGTCTCGGTATAATCTGTCAGCGCATCCTCCATCCACTCGCGGCTGGCAATGTCCAGATGGTTTGTGGGCTCGTCCAGAATGAGGAAGTTAATGTCATTGCCCATGAGCATACACAGTTTAAGTCTGCTCTTCTCGCCGCCGGAGAGGGTCCCCACAGGCTTGAACACATCCTCGCCCCTGAAGCCAAAAGCGGCAAGACGGTCTCTGGCCTGCTGAGGCTCACAGCGGCAGTCATAGAGCATGGTGTCATACATACTGCGCTTCTCATCGGAGAATCTGACTATCTGCGGCAAGTATGCAGAGCGCACCGAGGGGCCTTTGTAAAGGTAGCCGAAGTCAGGCCGCTCCTCGTTCATGATGAGCTTAATAAGGGTGGACTTGCCTGTGCCGTTATCGCCGATGAGTGCTACCCGCTCTCCCCCGCCCAGACCAAGGCTTAAATCTGAAAACAGGGCTCTCTCTCCATAGCCCTTGCCAATGCCGTCCATCACCAGAACTTCGTCTCCGGAAAACTCCCGCTGCTTGAACTTTACGCTGAGCTTCTTCTGCTCCCTGGGCTTTTCGCTGTGGGATAGCTTTTCAATGCGCTTTTCCATGGAAAAGGCCCGCTTGTGCAGCTTATCCATGCCCATGAAGGCCCAGAGATGCATTTGCTCAGCGGCCTTTGTCAGCTGCTCTATCTTGGCCTGATCCTTTTCGTAGCGCTTTAGTTTTTCCTCAAAACGGCGCTGCCGCTCCTCAACATAAAAGCTGTAATTGCCGCTGTAAAGCTCGGCCTTGCCCTCGCTTATTTCAATGCAGCGGTGAACGATTCTGTCAAGAAAATAGCGGTCATGGCTGATGGTAAGTACAGTGCCCTTGAAGTGAAGCAGATAATCCTCCAGCCACTCTGTGGCTCTCAGGTCAAGGTGGTTGGTGGGCTCGTCCAGAAGCAGGATATCGGTATTTTCAAGGATAAGCCTTGCCAGATTCACTCGGGTTTTCTCGCCGCCGGAGAGGCTCTCAAACAGCTGCTCACGCATGGCTTTGGGTATCTCCAGACCATTGGCAACCCGATTTCTGTCCATCTCCATCTCGTAACCGCCCATGCGGCGAAAGTCCTCGCTCAAACGGTCAAACTCCTTTATTAGCTCGGGAGAATGGTCAGTTTCAAGCTTGACGCTTATGGCATCCAGCTTACGGCTGATACCGTGGAGGTGGCGGTGTGCATCCTTCAGTACATCCTCGGTGGTCCAGTCCTCGGGGTACACCGGTATCTGGGAGATAAGGCCCATGCGCTTCTGAGGCGCGATGGCAATACTGCCCTCATCGTAATCCAACTCACCGGTGAGAATTTTGAACAGAGTGGTCTTGCCACAGCCGTTGGGTCCGAGAATGCCCACACGCTCACCGGAGTTAACGGAGAAGCTGAGCCCATCCAATATATTGTTGCCGATCTCAAAGGATTTTACCAGTGAGTTCACAGTTACATCTATCATCTGTTAACTGCCTCCTGAAGCAGAGTGTTTGCAAGAGCACCTGCGGTGCTCAGACCTCCGCCGCCCCGCTCAACCAGAACCACAAAGGCATAGGGGTGCTCCGCATCATCCAGAAAGCCTGTGAACCAGGCGTGGGATGTGCCGTCGCCCAGCTCTGCAGTGCCGGTTTTGGCGCAGATATTCAGCCCGGGGAAGTTATTCTCCGAGTCATAGTGGGTATAGGCGGCATAGCTCATGAGCCGTTTAAGCTCGTTTGCGGTGCTCTCCGGCATAAGGCGCAGAGAGTCTGCTTCTTTATCATCGATTATAAGGCTGTGCTCAATCAGCACACCGGAGTTGGCGATGGCTGAAACATAGCGCAGCATGGAATAGGGACAAACCAGGTCTGTGGACTGGCCGATGCCGGACCAGGCAAGCTCAGGGTCGCCCACAAAGTCCAGAGGGTAGCTGCCCACAGCGGTGGTAATGCCATCTACTTCATGGCTGTCCAGAAATCCATAGTCCCGCACATATTTTATCATGGTGTCCTGACCAAGCATTACGGCGAGCCGGGCAAAGGCGCAGTTGCAGGAATTGGCAATCGCATCTTCAAAGCTCTGGGTATAGTGAAAACCGGAGCACTTTATATCAACGCCTGCGATGGTATAAACGCCCTCGCAGTAAAACTCCATGTCATAGAGCCCATCAATGTTCTCAATGGCAGCGGCTGCGGTAATGAGCTTGAAAACCGAGCCGGGCGTAAAGGCCGCGGAGAGGCAGCGGTTTATATATGCGCCCTCCTGGGGCTCGATTTCGGCGGCTGCCGGGTCAATGGAGGGCGTGGACACCAGGCAGAGTATCTCCCCGGTCTTATAATTGCACAGCAGCACAGCACCGGAGCGCTCCTCGCCCAAAGCCTGATATGCCACATTGTTGAGTTCCGTATCGATGCTCAGCTCCAAAACCCTGTGCTGAGCCTTTGTTGTGCCGCTTATAAGGCTGAAGCCCTGAAGCTCGGATACAAAGTCGGAAATAAGTCCGCTGCCTGTTCTGCCCCAGAAGTCGCCAGTTACATGGTAGCTTGCCTTTCTGGTCAGCTCGTCCTCCGCAAAGGAATTGTCAGCTCCCGAGAAATATGCCAGAAGCTTGCCGTTTCTGTCAAGGAGCCTGCCTGTGGAGTCGGAGTTTACGCTGGAAAAATACATGGCCCAGCTGCCGCCATCGTCAATATAGCGCAGCACATACACGGTCATGCCGAAAATGACCAGCAGCGCCAGAAGCATGACGGAAGCGGCACGGCCTTTTATTTTTTTCATGGTCTGTACTCCTCCCACTGTCCGTCATCATCGGAGGCAACAAATGTGGGGTCATACTCCAGAAAGCTGCCCTCATAGTCCTCATCATCGTCGGTGAACTCATTGTATTCATCTTCAAACTCATCGTCCCGCACCTTGTTTTTGATCTTTTTAACAGAGCGGACGGCAAAGCTTGCACTGCGGCGGTTATCGGCGCACTTTAAAAAGGCCAGCATCATCCAGCAGGAAATAAGTGATGAGCCGCCTCTGGATACAAATGGGAAGGTGACACCGGTAAAGGGCAGAATATCCAGCGAGCCAAAAACATTCAGCCCCAACTGCACCAGCATAATGCTCACGGTGGCGCAGGCGGCTATTGAATAATAAGCGGAGCGGCAGTCACGCACAGAGCGCACTGCGAAAAAAGCAAGAGTGAGCACCGCCATGACCATACACATGGCAATAATAAGGCCCAGCTCCTCACATATGACTGCGAACACCATATCCGTGTTGGCTGCGAATATATCCTTCAGCCAGCCGCCGCCCGCGCCCTTGCCGAAAAGGCCGCCGGAGGCGGCAGCGGACATGGCGCGGGTCTGCTGAAAGCCCTTGTCGTAAACATCCTCCCACACATGGCCCCAGGTCGCAAAGCGCTGAGCAATGTAGGGCTTTACGCTCACAGCCAGAAAGCCTGCCAGACCGGCTCCCGATATCGCAAGAAATACCGTTGCGATTGATCCGGAGCGCATAAAGGATATAACCAGAAAACATACAAAGAATATAAGAGCCGTGCCAAAGTCGCCGATCAGAGCAAGGGCAATAACACAGAGAGCTGAAAAAGCGATGAATGCAAGCAGGTTTCGGCCTCGATACAGCCTGTCCAGAGTAGATGCGCCCACATAGACATAGGCCACCTTGACAAACTCCGAGGGTTGGAAGGAAAAACCGCCGAACTCAAGCCAGTTTCTGGCACCGAACACTGCATCAGCCGTTACAACATTCAGAGCCATCATGCCAAGGGCCGCAATGCCGAAGGGTATGCGCAGAGAGGTGGTTCTTTTCAGATTTCTCATCCACCAGCCAAGCAGCAGGAAAAGCGCAACGCTTGCGTAAAGCAGCAGAACCTGCTTGAAAACATCCTCGGGAGTAGAGGACGCGGCAACAGACATGCCCAGGCTTGAGAGATAAAAGGCCAGAATCTCCGGCTCGAAGCCGCTGCGGTTCATAAGACGCATGATGTTATAGCAGCACCACTGCACAGCAATAATACCCGCAAAGCCAAGCACAACAGGCTTAACATTCTCACCATTGGATGAGATCAGGTGCTGAGCAATGAGCAAAATCTGGAAAACCGTCAGCTGAAAAAGAGTCACCGCAGGGCTGACGCTGCGGCCGGCCTGAGTTCTGCCCTCTTCAAGCTCCTGACGCTGCTTGCTGCTGATATCCTCAAAATACATGCAGCAGCCGCCAAGATTTATAAGGTCGCCATGCTCCACCTTGATTCCCTTGGCACCGGCCTTCTGACCGTTTACCCACACATCGTCGGCGGAGAAGATATTATAAAGCTTCCATATACCCCGGTCGTTCCGGGTGAGAACGGCGTGAAGCTTCTGTACGCCGTGGCGCTTTATGCGCACATCGGAGCTGCTCGATTTTCCAACCAGATTCTCCCAGTGGCAGACCGGCACATACTCATCGTCAAGCCGGATATATGCCCAGATCTCAGGCTCAGTGCGCTCCGACAGCATGGAGCGGATGCAGCGGACAAGTATAAGAACCGACACGATTATCATCAGATATTTTGTAGCATCCAGCGTATACTGCAGAAGCTCTTCCACTGTCACCCCTCCTTTGGATAAACTCACTCAACTTATATTATAACACAAAACATTTGTTGTCGACAACAAACTGTGAACAAACTTGACTATTGGGACAAAAAGGATATAATAATGTCATCATGTTTTTGAAAGGATACACACCATGAGCGGATGCACACATGATTGTTCTACCTGTAAAAATAAATGCTCTTCTCAGAATCCGGAGAGCTTTCTCAAGCCCCTGCGACCCGATGCCAGTGTAAAAAAGGTCATTGCCGTTGTCAGCGGCAAGGGCGGCGTGGGCAAGTCTCTTGTCACCAGCCTGATGGCCTGCGAGATGCAGCGCCGCGGCAATCTCTGCGCCATTCTGGATGCCGATATTACCGGCCCCTCCATCCCCAGAGCCTTTGGAGTTAAAGATTTTGCCTACGGCACCGACGAGTATCTGCTGCCTGTTCTCACCAGGGGAGGCATCCAGATCATGTCCATGAACCTGATTCTGGAAAAGGAGTCTCAGCCCGTAGTATGGCGCGGCCCTGTCATTGCAGGCGCTGTCACTCAGTTCTGGACCGATGTTGTATGGAAAGATGTTGACTATATGTTCGTCGACATGCCTCCCGGAACCGGCGATGTACCTCTGACTGTTTTCCAGTCTCTGCCCGTTTCCGGCATCATTATTGTCACCAGCCCTCAGGATCTGGTTGGCATGATCGTTGAAAAGGCAGTAAACATGGCAAAGATCATGAATGTTCCTATCCTCGGTCTGGTGGAGAACATGAGCTACTTCAAGTGCCCCGACTGCGGCAAGGAGCACAACATTTTCGGCAGGAGCAATGTTGAAAAGTACGCAGAGCAGTACGGCATCAAGAACTATGCCCGCCTGCCCATCGATCCCATGGTAGCCTCCATGGTGGACGCCGGCAATGTGGAAGATGTCAGCGGCGAGCATCTGGCTGCTCTTGCTGACTATATCGAAAAGAACATTTAAAGGAGAAAGACTATGATTATTGCTGTTGCATACGAAGACGGCCAGATCTATGAGCATTTTGGCCACAGCAAGGCTTTCGGCATCTATGAGTTTGAGGGCATGGATGTGGAAAACTGCAAAAAGACTGTTATTGACTGTGCCGACAAGCACGGTCACGACGATATGGTAAACCTTATGGTTGAGCACAAGGTCAACGCCGTTATCAGCGGAACCATGGGCAGCGAGGCAAGAGCCCTGCTTCTGGAGAACGCCATTGTGCCCGTCACCGGTTACTGCGGCGATGCTGACGACGCTGCAATGCTGCTGGTGCTGGGTCAGCTGCCCATCGTTGATGACATGGGTATGTGCGGCGGGGGCTGCGGTGGCTGTGGCGGCGGCTGCGGCGGCGGTTGTGGTGGCTGCGGCGGCGGTTGCGGCTGCGGCTGTGACGACGAGGACTTCTAGGCCGAATTACAACAAAAAATCCTGTTCCGAATGGAACAGGATTTTTTATTGTCTGACAGTATCAGGGATTCATGGTGTAGTTGGGAGCGTCCTTGGTGATGTAGATATCGTGGGGGTGGCTCTCCTTCAGACCTGCACC
>CAZYTE010000085.1:0-7386 GCA_964649425.1 uncultured Oscillospiraceae bacterium | reverse complement strand
TGGTCAAGCCTATCTACTCCGACAGCAGCACTTTCAAGTTCTGGTATGAGCTGATCGCCCTGATCTTCAACTTTGCCTGCGCCATCGTGTTGATGGCAAAGTACTGGAAGAAGATGTCTCCTGTGAATCTGAAGAAGGACGGCATTGTGATTTTTGCGATTCCTGCGGTCCTGCATCTGTACGATATCATTGTGGGATTTGGTCTGGGCATTGAAAAGAGCTATATTCCTGTTGTGGTGTTCACCGTGATCCATATGGCATATCTATTCGTAGTCTACCGCAAATCCAAAAAAGCTGTTTCCAGTTTAGCAAAGTAAGGCGGATCATTCGAATTTATTATGAGCCACTATCGGCTGTTATCAGAACCCGCAAACCCTTGGAATAACTGCATTCCCCAGCTGTATCTATATCCGGGCGGATATCGTCAGTCTGGCAGGGATCTGACAACCAGGTAAGGCCTCAGCCGTGACCGCTTCGTAGCGCGTTACCATTAAAGGTGATATCGTAACTGCTGTTTTAAGAAGTTGCGTGATTTCAAATAACGCACAGGCTGCGATGCCATAATCAATGATAAAGCCGAAGGGCAAGTCGTGATGACTTGCCCTTCGGCTTTTCTCAAAGTTCCTTACCAGAGCCTATATTATGCGCTGCTGTAATCAATAAAACTCCCATTTTTATTGGAATCAAGTAATTTATTTCGCTTTGGGAACAAAGGCGATCACAATTGCACCAGGACCAGTATGTGTTCCAATCACACATCCCAACTGACCGATTTGCAGCTTATCTCGATCATCTCCGAAAACTGCAGCACTATCTTCCAAATAGTCTTTCACTGCACCATCACTCGTATTACCTGCGTAGGTCATTGCCACAGGCAGCGAAAAATCAATGCCGCCGCAGGAGGCAATACTTTCGTTCATAAGCTTATGGCTTTGTCTAATTCCCCTGGCTTTACCCACGGTTTCCAATTTGCCCTCAGTATTCAAGGTCAATACAGGTTTTATGCTGAGCACACCGCCAACGAATGCACTTGTCTTGGAAATTCTGCCGCCTCGCTTCAGATATTCAAGGGTTTCCACCCGGACAAACAAGCGCATCCGTTTCTTCAGTGCTTCCAGGTCTGCGAAGATTTCTTCTGCGTTTTTCCCCGCATCACGAAGTTTGATTGCCTGTTGAAGCAAAACCTGTTCCCCTGCGGTAGCAGATAAGCTGTCCACCACAAACACCTTGCCGGGATACTCTTCGGCGGCAATCACAGCACTCTGATAGGTGCCGGACAAGCCGCTTGAAATTGTAATCAAAACTACATCATCACCGACAGCAACCGCATCCCTAAATAACTCGCTGAACTCTGCCGTATTGACCTGGCTGGTGTATGCCAACTCCTTATTTGCAACCAGCTTTTCGTAAAATTCATCCGGAACAATGTCAATTCCATCTCTGTATTCCTGTCCGGCAAGTGTAGTCTTTAACGGAGCAAAGCCAATGCCATATTTTTCGGCATATGCGACTGTTATATCAGACGCAGAATCCACAATAATTTTAACGCTCATTTTGCCTCCTATTGAAGTTGCTTATTTTGAATTTCTGTCCACTTAAACCTCTTTTTAGAAAAAATAATAGTATGATTTTCTTTTCAATCTGTATCAAAATTTTTCGTAGCCTACCAGCAAGCCGCCGCGCTCGGCGTAATAGCTGCACAGGCCGAGATTCTTGCCGATTTTTACAGTCACATTGGGGAGTTCTGTAGCGATCATCTGTTTCAAAGTCTGCGCTGCGTTTTCATTGCGACAATGGGCGATCTGCACCTTACCATTTTTCAGGCCGTATTCTTTCAGATGCTTCAAAATGGTAGTCAGAGACTTACCCTCACCACGACACTTATCCGTAGGCTCCAATGTACCCACATCGCTGGCCTTGCCGACGATCCGGATGCCCAGAACCCCTGCGATTTTGGCAACAGCGGGAGATACCCGTCCGTTAGCGGCAAAGTTGTTAAGAGATTCCAGCATGAACAGCAGTCCTGTTTTCTGGGTGTATTCCGGCATTACTGCGCAAATCTCTTCATTGGTCTTGCCCTGACCGATCAATTCTTCCAGCTTCTCTACAATCAGAGTCAACTCCGGCCCTGCGGAGAGAGAGTCGATCACATAGACTCGTCTGCCGGGATTTGCCTCCTCGTACATATTTTTCGCAATACACGCCGCATTATAGCTGCCGGACAGGCCGCTGGTGATGGTCACGCAGAAAATGTCCTCTCCATCACCGAAAGCCTTCAACCAATCCTCGGGATTGGGACAGGAGGTTTGGGATTTGTCTTTATATGTACTGAAAAAGTCGATCATAGCTTCCAGATCCAACTCCCGGTCATCCACGAACTCCTTCTCAGCGGTAATGATTTTCAAGGGGGCTACGTCAAAGGCAATCTCCTGAAGCCCCATCAGATTTGCAGAGGAATCGGCGACAATTTTCATCTTTCTCATTTTACAGAAGCCAACCTTTCGAAATTATTGGATAAACCTTACACATATTCAGTCGCAATGCTTATCGCAGGAACATATGGATCAGCCGGTCACCCAGCTTGTTGTAGGGCTGGTAGCGCATAGGAAGGTCCATCCAGGTCTTTTTGTCCACGATGCTTTTGTAGTGCGTAAATGTATCAAAGCCGGTCTTTCCATGGTATGCCCCCATGCCGCTTTCTCCAACGCCGCCGAAACCCATATTGGATGTGGCCAGATGGATGATGCAGTCGTTGATGCACCCACCGCCAAAACTGCACCGGGAGGTAACGGCACGGATGACGCTTTTCTCCTCTGCGTAAATGTAAAGCGCAAGGGGCTTGTCGCGGCCGTTGACAGTCTCAATCACATCTTCAATGTCATCGAAGCCAATGATGGGCATGAGAGGGCCAAAGATCTCTTCGCCCATAACTTTGTCATCCCAGGTTACCCCGTCCAAAACGGTGGGCTCGATTTTCCGGCTGTCAGCCTCAAAGCCGCCGCCGAAAACCACCTTTTCCGGATCGATCAGACCGATGATCCGGTCAAAATGCTTTTGGGTGATGATTTTTCCGTAAAGCGAGTTGTTCAGGCAGTCATTGCCGTACTGCCGCTGGATCTCTGCCTTCACGCATTCCACAAAACGATCCTTCACGGAATTGTGGCACAGAATGTAGTCCGGTGCCACACAGGTCTGCCCGCAGTTCAGGAACTTGCCAAACACGATGCGCCGTGCGGCCAGCTCCAGCTTGGCGCTTTTGTCCACGATACAAGGGCTCTTTCCGCCCAACTCCAGCGTCACAGGTGTCAGATGCCGTGATGCCTTTTCCAGCACAAACTGCCCCACATTCTTGCTTCCGGTAAAGAAAATGTAGTCGAATTTCTCATCCAACAGATAGGCGTTTTCTTCCCGGCCGCCTTCAATGACTGCCACATATTCTTCGGGGAATAAACCTCGAAGCAGCTCTGCCAGCAGTTTGCTGGTGGCGGGAGAATAGGCACTGGGCTTTAATACCACCGTGTTGCCTGCGGCAATGGCATCTACCATCGGGTCAAGGGATAGCATCAGCGGATAATTCCAGGGACTCATAATGAGGGTGACACCATAGGGCATAGGCTTCTTAAAACTGCGGGATGCAAATTGTGCCAAAGGAGTTCGTACCGTCTGCTCTTTTGCAAAGCGGCGGATATGGCTCAGCATATAAGTGATCTCGCTGAGCACAATACCGGTCTCGCACATATAGCTTTCTTCCATGGATTTTCCCAGGTCAGTACAAAGCGCCTGTGCGATGGCGGCCTCATTTTCCTGAACGGCACTTGCCAGCTTTTTCAGTGCGGCGATGCGGAAGTCCACATCCTGCGTAGCACCCGTGGCAAAAAAGGCTCGCTGCTTTTCAACGATCTCTGCAATTTGCTCTTTTTTCATGCGCCTTCCTCCATGACATCGCAATAGAAGCGTTCCAGCTGGGCCGCATCCATCAGCTTCGGTACAGGATACAGCGGATTGGCTTCCTGATCTGCATAACGGGCCAATTTCGAGATATCCTCTTTCCGGACTTCCGGCAGCTTCTCCGGGATATTCATTGCTGCATTCATTCGCCGAATTTCTGCGATCAGCAGTTTGCCAGCTTCTGCATCCGGTGTATCCGGCGTTGCCAGATGCATGGCGATGGCAATGTCTTTATACTTTTTATAGGCACAGTCTCCGTAGGCCTCCAGTACATAAGGCAGCAGAACCGCATTGGCAAGACCGTGAGGTGTATGATACTCCCCGCCCAAAGAATGGGCGACTGCGTGACAGTAGCCCACGTAAGACTTTGAAAACGCTCCTCCGGCCAGATAGGCCGCGCGAAGCATATTTCGTCTGGCCTCCATGTTATTGCCGTCCTGATAGGCGGCTTCTAAATTTTCAGAAATCAGTCTGGCGGCTTCCAGTGCAGCCTGTCTGGTCTGTGCTGTTGTTGATCTTCCAATATAAGCCTCAATAGCATGGGTCAGTGCATCCATTCCGGTCGTTGCGGTGATATGCAGTGGAAGACTGCGCGTCATTTCCGGATCAAGAACAGCTGCGCGAGGGATCAAGGGGAAATCGCTAATGGGAAATTTGCGGGATGTGCTTTGGTCTGTGATCACCGTTGTGACCGTCGCCTCACTGCCGGTTCCCGCTGTGGTGGGAATTGCAATCAGGTACGGAATTGGCAGCCAGATCTTCAGGATGCCCTTCATCCTGGGAATGGTGAGGTGAGGGCGGGCAATGCGAGCACCCACTGCCTTGGCACAGTCAATGGCACTGCCGCCGCCAAAGCCAATCAAGCTCTGACACCCTTCGGAAAGATATTTCTCACGAGCTGTTTCCACATTCAAAACAGTGGGATTGGGTGTGATCTCATCATAGATCACATAGCCAATCCCGGAAGCGGTAAGAGTATTTTTCAGCGGCTCCAGCATACCGCTGGAATGCAAAAAACTGTCGGTAACGATCAAAACCCGTCCAATCTTTTTCTCTTTCAGACAGGTAGGAATATCACAAACCCGATCCAAAATCACAGGATCTCGATACGGAAGCAGCGGAATTGCGAGCCGAAATACAGTTTGAAAGCAGCGACAAAAGATCTTCTTGGGTATGTTCATTATATTTCCTTTCCAGTGCGCGTGGCACGCTCTTTAGATAATTCGGAATAGCCTTTTTTCGAGTTTTCAGAACTCGATAAATTATATATTACAGCGTTTTGGTTAATCCGTCAAGGGTTCTTAGTCACCCGAAGGTGCAACTTTCGTTGACAATAACGCAAGAGGGCAGTATAATATTTTCATGAATAATCAGGTTGCAGACGCTATTTCCTGCTCCATGCGCGGATTTCGTCTCCCGCGGTACAATGAGATTCCCAATGTGGGGCTTTATCTGGAGCAGACAACTAAATATGTGAATCAATGCATTCATCCTCTGGGATTTGAAGAAGTGACCAGCGCCATGATCCGCAACTATGTAAAAAACGGGATCATTGAAAAGCCTGTCCAGAAGCAGTATTCAGCAAGCCAGATCGCCCATCTGATCGCACTGGCTTTGCTGAAACAGGTCACTCCATTAGAGCATGTGAACGATTTGTTTTCGATTTTACATGACGGCAACAGATATACCGTCCCTGTTGCATACGACTATTTCTGTGAAGAAATGGAAAACATTCTGTATCACCGCTTCGGGTTGAAGGACTCTATCGACCAGGTCGGTGTCACAGACTCTCTGGAAAAAGAGATGGTGCGCAGTGCAGTCACTGCGGTGTCGCATATCGTTTATCTCAACCGTTGTTTCAGTGTGCGTTCTGAACACATGAATGACCGGCGCATACAAGAGTAGTAATAAAATCATAAAGATACCACGTTGCTTAATACGGGCAACGTGGTATGATCGGTGACGGCTGCTGTGCATTTGTCAGTATTGCACTGGGCAGCAACAAGAAAGAAGATGCCCATCGCAGTGTTGGTAATTCTATCGTTCTCTGCATTATCAGCAGGCTTTGGTGTCCCTTCTGCGCTTCCCTCCGCTGATCATCGGCGGTCAGTATCTTCCACCGAGGGTCGGGATCGCTCAGATTCAGGTGTGCCATTTTTTCTGGAAAGCATCTCTCCGGGTCAAATCTGAAATCCCTCGCAACAAGCTGCTGCCACATACTTGATCCATCGGGCAGATCGATCTTGCCCGCTTCGTAGAAAAACACGAAATGCAGATCCTTCAGCCCCAGCACATCAACGCCTATCTCGAAGCTGCCGAGATGCGTGAAGTCCTCCCCATGTTCTATCTGGAACTGGTCAGCGGTCTGCGCAAAGGCGAGCTCACTGCCCTCCTCTGGACTGACCTTGACATCGAAAACCGCACGATCTCCGTCAGCAAGCAGTACATCAAAAACCCGAACGGCGAGCTGACCCTCTCCCGGCCGAAGACGGAAACCTCCGTGCGCAGGGTCAGCATCCCGCAGGATGCCGTTGATCTGCTGATCGCGGAACATCATAAGCACCCGGAAAATCCGTATATGTTCCCCTCCCCGGTCACGGGCGAGATGTACTACCCGGACTCCATCGTGAACATCCACAAGAAAATTCTCAAGGACGCTAATCTCCCCTACGTCCGTTTCCACGATCTGCGGCACACTTTCGCCACCCTCGCTCTGCAGAACGGGATCGACGTCAAAACCGTCAGCAGTATGCTGGGCCACTACGATGCCGGGTTCACCCTGCGCACCTACGGCAAAAACAGGACGAAGCGGCACAGACCATGGGCAGCTTCATGGCCCAGGTGATGTAACCCCAAAGCACAAAACACCGGACAGGAAACCGCAATTTCCTGTCCGGTATTCTTTGTGCCTTTCCGGCTATTTCCCCATGTGGGTCAGGGTGTGGGTCAAGGGGCTGACCCACATTGATAAGGTACAATAAATTGCGCAAATTGAAAAAAGGGTAAAAAAAGAGACATGGTTTGCAGATCTCTGGTAGAATGAAGTTGCAACACACACATTCGAAAGGAGACAGCAAACCATGTCCGAGAAGATTGTACAGCTAAACGAGGAAGTAATCAAGGGTCAGATCAAAGAATTAGTGCGCGGCAGCGTAGAGGAAACGCTTAACGAACTACTGGAGGCCGAGGCGGAAAAGCTGACCCAAGCAGCTCGCTACGAGCGCAACGAGGCCCGCCAGGGCTACCGCAGCGGCCACTATGACCGGAACCTCACCACTACCTCTGGGGATGTCACGCTCCACGTGCCACGCCTCAAAGGCGTATCCTTTGAGACTGCCATCATTGAGCGTTACCGCCGCCGTGAGAGCAGTGTAGAAGAAGCTCTCATCGAGATGTACCTCGCCGGCGTTTCTGTGCGCCGAGTGGAGGACATTACCG
>CAZYTE010000084.1:0-7406 GCA_964649425.1 uncultured Oscillospiraceae bacterium | reverse complement strand
CATAACATTGCCGATGTTGGCCATGATGGGGCCGAGAATGTTGGCGTAGGAGTGGGCCTTGAAGCTGTCTTCAAAGAGCATGCCGTTGACCTTGTCAAAGTCCTCGATGCTCTGCTTTTCATGGCAGAATACCTTGACCACTTTCTGACCGCTCATCATCTCCTGGATAAAGCCCTCGGTTGCGGCCACAGACTTCTGCTGGCGCATAAAGTGCTTTGCAGAGCCGCCGCCGAACTTCTTGGCCACAAAAGTCATGGCAACGATACCCAGCATCAGAACCAGAGTCAGCCAGATGCTGAAATACATCATGATGCTGAAAACCACCAGAACAACAGTCCCCGCCTGAATGACTGAGGGGATGGCGCGGGATACCAGCATGCGCAGGGTATCGATATCATTGGTGTAGAAGCTCATGATATCACCGTGCTTATGGGTGTCGAAATAGCGGATGGGCAGCTTCTGCATACCGGAGAACATTTCCTGTCTCAGCTTGTTCTGGAAGCCCTGGGTCATGTATGCCACAAGCTGCTCGAAAATCAGCATGGACACAAGAGACAGCACATACAGAACTATCAGCAGAGTGATATAGGGCATGATCTCTGCCTTGGCTGCGGCCCAGTCGCGAGCCACATAGTACTTTTCAATTACAGAAAGAATGTTCTGAACAAACAGTGAGGGGATGGAAGAAACTATGGAAGAAAAGAGGATGCAGAAAACAGTCACCGGAGCCAGAACAGGGTAATAGGAGAACAGCTTTTTGATGACCCTTTTTAAAGAGGAGAAGCTGCCCTGGGGCTTAGGAGGATGATTGCCATTATTCTTCATCCAAAACACCTCCCTTGGTCTGCTGCTCATAGATTTCACGGTAAATAGCGGAGCTTTCCATGAGCTGTTCATGCTTGCCGCGGGCAACTATGCGGCCGTTATCCATGATAAGGATGAGGTCAGCGTCCTCCACGGAGGAAACACGCTGAGCGATAATGATTTTGGTGGTCTCAGGGATAAAGCTCTTAAAGCCCGCTCTTATTTTGGCATCGGTCTTAGTGTCGACAGCACTGGTGGAGTCGTCCAGAATAAGGATCCTGGGCTTTTTAAGCAGTGCTCTTGCGATGCACAGGCGCTGCTTCTGGCCGCCGGAGACATTGGCGCCGCCCTGCTCTATCCAACTGTCGTAGCCGTCGGGGAAGGAGCGGATAAAATCGTCTGCCTGGGCAAGCCTGCAGGCCTCCACCAGCTCCTCGTCGCTGGCATCGGGGTTGCCCCAGCGCAGGTTGTCCTTGATGGTGCCGGCAAAGAGCTGGTTTTTCTGCAGAACCACAGCTACGGCGTTTCTCAGCGCGTCAAGGTCGTAGCTGCGCACATCCACGCCGCCAACCTTTACGCTGCCCTCGGTGGTATCGTAAAGTCTGGAAATAAGCTGGATAAGGGTGGTCTTGCTGGAGCCGGTGCCGCCGAGAATGCCCACGGTCATGCCGGATTCGATCTCAAGATCTATATCGTAAAGAGCATATTTTTTGGCCTTGCTGGAATACTTGAAAGACACATCAGAGAAGCTGACGGAGCCGTCCTTTACTTCGGTGACGGCATTTTCGGGGCTGGTGAGGGAGGGTTCCTCAGTGAGCACCTCGCAGATACGCTTCATGGATTCCAGAGACATGGTGGCCATTACAAAGACGAAAGACAGGAACATGAGCGCCATCAGAATCTGCATACCGTAGGTCAGCATTGCGGAGATCTGGCCCACATCGATGGTCTGGCCGCCGTTGGTGATAACAAGCTTGGAGCCCACCAGCAGAATAAAGACCATGTTGAAGTAGACGCACAGCTGCATGATGGGGCCGTTGAGAGCAACCAGACGCTCCGCATAGGTGAAGTCCCTGCAGATATCGTCAGCGGTTGCGGCGAACTTTCTGGTCTCAAAGTCTTCGCGGGCAAAGCTCTTGACAACACGCATGGCGCGGACATTTTCCTCAATGGACTCGTTCATCCGGTCGTACTTTCTGAATACGGCGTGGAACTTGGGAAGTGCCTTTCTGGCAATGGTCACAAGGCCGAAAATCAGAATGGGAATAACAACAATAAAGCTTGCTGCCAGGGCGCCGCCCATGATAAAGGCCATGACAATGGAGAAGATGAACATCAACGGAGAACGGATAGCCGTGCGGATGATCATCATAAAGGTCATCTGAACGTTATGCACATCAGTGGTCATTCTGGTGACCAGAGATGCAGAGGAGAACTTGTCGATGTTCTCAAAGGAAAAGTCCTGAACTCTGACAAAAATATCATGTCTCAGGTTCTTGGAAAAACCTGCGGCGGCTTTGGAGCAGGTAATGCCGCCCAGGCTGCCGCAGCCGAGAGAGACCAGAGCCATTATAACAAGGATGATGCCGGTTTTTGCCACCTGCTCGAGAGGGGCGCCGGCCTTGATGGAGTTGACCATGTCGGCAGTTATAAAGGGGATGAGGACCTCGATAAAAACCTCAAATACCATCAGCACCATGGTGATGATGGTGGGCTTTTTATATTCCCTTAAGCTGCCCAGCAGAATTTTAATCTGTTTCATTTTCGCATCCTTTCTCCTGACAGGCCAGCACAGGCTTCAACAGCTTGTCAAGAATTTCCAAAAAAGAATCCAGCTCAGCAGCACTCAGATCTTTGCAGAGCCAGTTCATAACCGAATCCTCGGCTTTTTTCATGTCCTCGCCCAACTGCGTTGCAAGAGGGGTTGAGGAGATTATTTTATATCGCCGGTCATCGGGTCTGGGGCGGCATTCGATGAAGCCCTTCTTCTCCAACCGTTTGATGATTTCCGTCATTGTGGGGTGGGTGACTCGGGAGGCCTTTTCCAGATCCCGCTGGCTTATATCTGCTTTTCCCAGACTTTCAAGCCTGCTAAGCTGACCCAGCACACCGAACTGAACGCCTGTCAGATCATACTCGCTCAGCTGCTTGTCGAGCTGCTGCTTGAAGGTTCTGTGCAGCAGGGAAAAGCGCATACCCATAGGCATTTCATTAGTCATCTTTTGGCATCACACTCCGATACGTAGCCTGCGACCTATTCTACCACCTGGCACATAAAAGTCAATACAAAATTGTGAATTATTGACAGCGGAACAAAAATTTGATAGCATCAAAAAGAGGTGATAAAAATGTCTGATTTCGGAATGCCTACCCTGATAGAGCTTGACAGCACAAGACAGGCAGCGCGGCTTTGCAAAGAGCTGGGCCTTAAATTCATTGAGCTGAATATGAGCTTTCCCCAGTACCAGACTGACAGCATGGAGCTTGAGGAGCTTCAGAAGCTGAAGGATGAATACGGCATCTATTACACCGTTCATATAGACGAGAGTCTGGATCCCTGCAATGTAAATTCCCGCATTGCGGATGTGTATACCGACAGTATGCTCCAGACCATAGAGATAGCCAAAAAGCTGCAGATCCCCACCCTGAATATGCACCTGCTCAGGGGCATTTATGTGACACTTCCTCATGTGCGCACCTATGTATATGCCGAGAATGAGGACTTCTATCTGGGCAGGATGAGAAAATTCAGAGACAAAGTGACTGAGGCTGTGGGCGGCAGCGGCATAAAGGTATCCATAGAGAATACTGACGGTTATGACTTGCCCTTTTTGCGGCATGCCCTTGAGCTGCTGTTGGAGAGCCCGGTGTTTTTCCAGACCTTTGATATAGGTCATGACCACGCCATAAAAAATATCGACAAGCCCATCATTCTCAATAACGAGCACAGGCTCTGCCATATGCATATGCATGACGCTGTGGGCACAAATGTGCACCTTGCTCTGGGTGACGGTGAGATGGACCTTGACTATTATCTTCAGCTTGCAAGGAAGCACGACTGCCGCATAGTCCTTGAGACTAAGACGGTGGAGGCACTGAAAAAATCTGTGGCATATTTAAAAAACTCTTTGAAATTCTAAATGGCTGTGTGGTATAATCCATTCGGTTGAGCAGCAAAAGCGTAAGTCCGGACTACGGACTTGCGCTTTTCTTTTTTGAAACAGGAGGTTTAAAATGAGATCAAAAAGAGAAAGCAGCCTGACAGTGACCATACTTTCCCTGTCGCTGCTGACGGTTATGGCAGGTGCGGCGGTGGCCCCTGCCTTAGGAGTAATTCAGGAATACTTTAAAGACAGCGGCCAGATGCTGGTGCAGATGATAATCAGCATACCGGCCCTGTTTATCGCCCTGACCAATATGGTGTTTCCAAAGCTGTGCCGTGTGTTTAAATCAAAGACGCTGCTTATGGCGGGCCTTGCCCTGTATGTTCTGTGCGGCTGCACGGCGGGTTTGTTTGATAATATCTACATCGTTTTGATATTCAGAGCTTTGGTAGGCGTGGGTGTAGGTATTATCATGCCCATGTCCACGGGACTGCTGGCTTTTTACTATCCTGCCGACAAGCAGGACAGGCTGATGGGCTATTCCTCAGCCATGAACCAGCTGGGCGGTGTGGTGGCCACACTCATATCCGGCATTCTGGCATCCGTAAGCTGGAGAGCCAGCTTCCTCGTTTATCTGATGGGGCTGATAAGCGTAATACCGGTGCTTATTTTTCTTCCCAACGATAAAATCGTCAGAGAGGACAGCAAAAAGGAGAGAGGCAGCTTTAAAAAGCACCTGATATACATTGTTTCAATGTTTATCCTGATGTTCAGCTTTTTTGTATTCCCCTCATCCTTTGCAATTGAGACCATCAGGGAGGGCATTATAGACCAGAAATACATCAGCGTCATCATGGCGGGCATGGATCTGGTGGCCTTTGCAGGCGGCCTCGCGTTTGTACACATCAAAAAGCGCATGGGCATCAATACCAGATTTGCGGCGCCAGTGCTGTTCCTTGCGGGCTACCTGTGTCTGTTTATAGTGGACGGATGGGCAGGGGCGATTTTGGGCTCTGTGTTTGTTGGCTTTGCAAACGGTCTGGGAATCCCCTTCCTCATTTCCACCGCATCCCGAAAGGCCGGAAAAACTGCCGCCACAAGCGTTATCCCACTGCTGTCCATTGCAATGTATCTGGCCCAATTCATGACACCCATGCTTCTGTCCGGCGCAGGCTTGATACTCGGCCTGTTTGCGGCAGCCAAGCTGCCCTATTTGACGGCGGCTGTGTCTTCTGTTTTGATGATAATTTGCGCGTTCGGCATAAAAGAAGACTAAAAAAGAACCCTCTTGCCCGGGCAAGAGGGTTCTTAATGCTTAAGGGATCAATCAGAAGATTGCAACAACTGCACCGTTGTAGGTGTTTGCAATGTAGGTCTTGACGGCGTCGGTCTTGAGAGCGTTGATCAGAGCGGAGATCTTAGCGCTGTTCTCTTCGCCGTTGCGGCAGGCGATGATATTGGCGTAGGTCTGAGCGGCTTCGCCGGAAGCGTCCTCCAGAGCCAGAGCGTCAGCGGAGTTCAGACCGGCCTGAAGAGCATAGTTGCCGTTGATAACAGCCAGAGTGCCCTCATTGCTGTTGGCCAGCTGAGCGGGAACGGTGTCAGCAGCAACAGCCTGAATGTTATAACCGCCGTTATCAACGATGTCCAGAGTGGTTACACCGGCTTCAACGGTAGCGGTCTCGGGCAGGGTGATCAGACCCTCCTGCTGGAGCAGGAACAGAGCGCGGGTCTCATTGGACTCGTCGGCGGGGATGATGATGGTTGCGCCGTCAGCGATATCGGCAACAGAAGCGACACCGTTGGCGTACAGACCAAAGGGCTCATAGTGGATAAGAGCGGCAGAGACCAGATCCATGTTGTTGCCGGCATTGAAGCTGTTCAGGTAGGGAGTGTGCTGGAAGTAGTTAGCGTCAAGATCGCCGTCGTTAAGAGCGGTGTTGGGCAGAACATAGTCGTCATAAACTACGATCTCCAGGGTGTAGCCGTCCTTTGCCAGGGTCTCCTTGACCTGCTCAAGGATCTCAGCGTGGGGAGTGGAGCTTGCGCCGACAGTAATGGTCTTGTCGTCAGCCTTGCCGCCGCAGGCGCAGAGGCACAGGGCCAGTGCCAGGGTAAGAATGATAGCCAGAGTCTTTTTCATTTTTGTTTCCTCCAATATTTTTGATTTTATAATTTAAAAAAATTATTGGCTTATTGTCTGATGCGCTTGTCGGTCTTGTTGGCAATTCGCGTGCCCAGAACCTGAATGACCTGGACGATGATGACTATGAGGAATACACATATCCAGGTGATGTCTGCGTTGCTGCGCTGGTGGCCATAGATGATGGCGATCTGGCCGAGGCCGGTGCCGCCGATGGTGCTGGCCATGGCGGAGTAGCTGAGTATGGTTACAATGGAGATGACCGCGCCGTGGATAAGAGCGGGCTTTGCCTCGGGAAGCAGCACCTTCCAGATGATCTGAAGATTGCTGGAGCCCATAGACTGGGCGGCTTCAATAACGCCGCTGTTTACCTCCTTGAGGGAAGACTCTACCATACGGGCCACATAGGGAGCGGCAGCGATGATAAGCATGACGATCATGGCGGAGTTGCCAAGGCTGGTGCCAACGATAAGCTTTGCTACCGGCAGCATTGCAACCATGAGGACGATAAAGGGAATACTTCTGAAGAAGTTAACGATGAGTCCTAAAAAGCTGTTGAGCCAGCGGATGGGACAGATGCCGTTTTCATCGGTAACAGTCAGGATCACGCCCAGGGGCAGGCCAAGGAGATAGGCGATGGCAGAGGAGATGAGAGTCATATAAATTGTCTCCCAGATGCCGATCTGGATCAGGCCATTGTTCCAGAGCTTTATGAACATTTCTGAAAGCATGTATTATTCCTCCTCCCGCCAGTTAAGATTGCTGTTTTTCAGCCAGACCATAATTTTATCTGCCTGTCTGGGATCGCTGGGCAGCTCTATGATCATGTGGCCGTAAGCGCGGCCCTCAAAGTCCTTGGTGTCGGCAAAGAGAATGTTGACGGGGGCCTGACACTCCAGAACCATATTGGCAATAACAGGGTCGGCGGTGCGCTCGTTGTTGAAGGTGATGCGGAGTTTTCTGCCGCCGGTGGTGTCCAGAACCGCCCTGTCCTTGGGAATGATCAGGTCCTTTGCGATCTGGGACTTGGGATTGGTAAATACCTCGCTGACAAGACCCTCTTCCGCGATGCGGCTGTGGTCAATGACCGCAACCTTGTCGCAGATCTGGTCGATAACCTTCATCTCGTGGGTGATGACAATGATGGTGACTCCCATGGTCTCGTTGATCTCCCGGAGCAGATCAAGGATAGCTCTTGTGGTGTTGGGGTCGAGAGCGGAGGTTGCCTCGTCGCAAAGCAGGTACTTGGGGTTGGTTGCAAGTGCTCTTGCAATTGCAACCCGCTGCTGCTGGCCGCCGGAGAGCTGAGAGGGGTAGGAACGGAGCCTGTCGGAGAGACCACCCAGATCCAGAAG
>CAZYTE010000083.1:0-7484 GCA_964649425.1 uncultured Oscillospiraceae bacterium | reverse complement strand
AGACCGGCGGCCCCACCCCCGGCATCGGCTGCGCAGGCAGAGGCATCATCGCCACCTTCAACCTGATGGAGGAGCTGGGTGTGTTCGAGAGATTAAAGCCCGATGTGGTGCTCTACGATGTGCTGGGCGATGTGGTCTGCGGCGGCTTTGCAGCCCCTATCCGCGAGGGCTACGCCGAGGATGTGTACATCGTCACCTCCGGCGAGAAGATGGCTCTCTTCGCCGCCAACAACATCAACAGCGCCGTTAAGAATTTTGAGGACAGGGGCTACGCCAGAGTCAGGGGCATCATCCTCAACCGCCGCAATGTGGACAATGAGCGGGAGAGAGTTGAGGCTTTCGCGGAGAGCATCAATGTTCCCATCATTGGAGACATTCCCCGAAGCCAGACCATAACTGACTGTGAGGACGAGGGCATGACCGTAATCGAGGGCGCCCCCGATTCCGATATCAGCGCAGTATACATGAATTTAGCAAAAGCAATTATGGGAGTTGAGTAATATGTCTGAAGCATTATTCACGACCGTATCTGAACTTGCAAACAGAGAGAACATAAAGCCCAACGAGCGCTCCGTTCAGTCCTGCCACCTGCACTTCAACGGCCCTGGGGCCTCCGGCTTCGGCGTAAAGCGCACCGCCATGCTGCTTCCCGAGAGCGCCATGCTTTTAGTTGCCCCGCCCTGCTGCGGCCGCCACGGCACCATCACCGGCAGCAAGACCGGCTTTGAGGACAGAATATTCTATCTCCAGATGAACGAACGGGATCTCGTCACCGGCGCATACTTAAAGCGCATACCCGAAGCTGCCGGACTTATCGTGGAGCGGCGCAGGTTCAAGGCCATTCTTCTGTGCATGACCTGTGTGGATGCCATGCTGGGCACCGACCTTGAGCGTATCTCCAAGGAGATACAGCGGGCTGTGGGCCTGCCGGTGGTTGCCTGCTACATGGATCCCATCTCCCGTGAGGGCAAGCAGGCCCCCATGGTTTCTGTTCAGCGCAGCATCATGGGCTGCCTTGAGCCCAATGAAACAGACAAAAGTTATGTAAACCTGCTGGGCAACTTCGTCCCCCTTGATAAGAGCAGCGAGCTTTATGAGCTGCTGAAAGATAAGGGCATTGAGCATCTTGCTCAGATCTCCGCCTGCGAGACATTTGAAGAATATCAGCAGATGGCAAAGGCGAGGCTCAGCATAGTCATTCACCCTCAGGCCGAGGCTTCCGCCAAGGATATGGAGAAAAAGCTGGGCATCCCCTATGTAAAGCTTGACAACGCCTATGACCCTGAGCGTATCGCGCAGCAGTATGAAAAGCTGGGTGAGGTTCTGGGAGTGAAATTTGAAATCGAAAAGCACAAGGCAAGGGCAGAGGCCGCATTGAAGGACTTCGTAAATCGCCGCAAAGGCATACGCATCGCGGTGGGCGAGTCCGTCAGCGGCAACCCGCTGGAGCTTGCGGAGACCCTGATCGATGCGGGGATAGAGGTCAGCTTTGTGCTGAGGAATATAATCACCGCCGCTGATATCGAGATACTGAAGCGGCTTGAAAAGAAGCAGCCGGAGCTGAGAGTTTACTCCGGCGTCCACCCCTCCATGCAGACGGCAGAGCTGCCTGAGGCAGATCTGGCTCTGGGCCTTGATGCGGGCTACTTCCTTAAAGATGCCGCCAGCGTCAACTGGGGTACGGAATACCAGAACTTCGGATTTGAAAACCTTGTGGCCATCCTGAAAGAGGCCGACAGGCAGATTGAGCAGCCCATCCCCCACAGACAGCAGATGCACGGCTCATACTTAACGGTATAGGAGGGAGTACGATGAAAGGATTTTTTCAATATCTGGCTCCCTTCGCCCCGGACTATTCCGGCGCAGTGTCCGTAGTCTTCGGCATGAACGCTCTCACCGTTCTCTGCGACCCCGGCGGCTGCAGCGGCAATGTCTGCGGCTATGATGAGCCCAGATTTTACGGCAGCAAGAATGCTCTGTACAGCGCAGCCATAAGGGATATGGATGTTATCATGGGCAAGGATGATCTGCTTGCCAGAAAGGTTCTCCACGCAGCCTCCGAGAAAAGCTACCCCTTTGCAGCCCTCATCGGCACTCCGGTGGTCTCCGTTGTGGCAACGGATTTAAATTCTCTCTGCCGCGCGGTGGAGAAAAAGACGGGTATCCCCGCTGTCAGTGTGGATACCAACGGCATGGATCCTTATGATATAGGCCAGAGCAAAATGAACCTGAAGCTGGTGAAAAAGTTCGGCTGTGAGGGCGGCGGAAATAAAGCAAAGACCCTTGTCATCGGATACACTCCCCTTGACATGATGGGCCTTGCAGAGCCTCCCAAATGGGAGAGCTCGGTGCTTTTCGGATATTCCGAGGGTACTATGGAAACGCTCCAAAACCTTGCCGATGTGAAAGAGACCGTAGCCCTCTCACCCTCCGCCCTCCCGGCAGCCCGGGAGCTTGAAAAAAGCTTTGGCATCCCTTATAGGGCGGACTTCCCGGAAAGCTCTGTTGTTGATAAGATCGAGCTTCCCGAAAAGCCCGGCAAAACCCTGATAATCCACCAGCAGTTTGCCGCCAATGCCCTGAGAGAGAAGCTGGGTATTGATGCCGATGTGGGTACATGGTTCATGCTGGATAAGGAATTTGCAAAAGAAAAGGACATTAAGTTTGACGATGAGGAAGTGTTCATCAAGACTGTCATGAATTATGACACGCTTATCTGCGATGAGTTTTACTTCAAGGCCCTCAATGACTTCAAGGGCAATAAGATCAGATTCAATCATTTTGCGGTATCCGGAGACCTGTACATATGAAAAAGAGCAAAGACTTTTACAAATCTCTCATAGTGGTCCTCCTGATTCTGGGAGCGTGGTGGCTGGTGAGCTATCTGGGCATTTTCTCCGCCTTTGTATTCCCCGGGCCGGGCAAGGTTCTCAATAGCTTCTGGAAGATGCTTCTGTCCGGTGAGCTTTTGCGGGGCATGGCGGTCAGCACCGGCAGAGTGCTCACAGGCTTCGGCATTTCCTTTGCCCTCGCCTTCGCTCTGGGCATCCTCTCCAGTCTGGTACCTCAGGCCAACCCCTACTACCGGCACCTGATGGAGTTCATCCGCTACATCCCGCCCATGAGCCTTATACCCCTGCTGATCCTCTGGTTCGGCATAGGCGAGCCCAGCAAGATAATCATCATCGTCTTGACCTCGTTCTTCCCAATATTTTTGAACACCAACTCCGGCCTTGCCCAGTGCGACCCCAAGCTTATTGAGCAGGGCGAAGCTCTGGACATGAGCAAAAGGGATATATTTTTCAAGATCCGCCTGCCCTCGGCAGTTCCCAACATTCTGGTGGGCATGCGTATCGGTCTGGGTTACAGCTGGCGCGCCATTGTGGGCGCGGAGATGATAGCCGCCGCCAGCGGCATCGGCTACCTGATACTTGACGCTCAGGCCATGTCAAGGACCGACAAGGTCATGGTGGGCATCATAGTCATCGGCTTTGTGGGATATCTGACGGATGTGGTTTTCGGGTTCATCCTCAAGCGCCTGCACCACGGAGGAGGTGTTCAGAATGCCTGATAAAATAAGATTCAGCTCTATGGACATGATTTTTCCACTGGCAGACAGGCAGGTGGAGGTTTTCAGAAACTTCAACCTTGAGCTGGACCCCAAGGAATTCACCGTCATTCTGGGACGCAGCGGCTGCGGCAAGACCACTCTGCTGAGGCTTCTCAGCAATCTCATCCAGCCCACTGCCGGCAGGATCGAGATGCCCGAGAACACCAACATCGGCCTCATGTTTCAGGAAGCAAGACTCATGCCCTGGCTTACTTGTGAAAAAAATATCGCCCTGGGCCTTAAAAACCCCGACCCCAAGCAGGTGGCCGAAATTCTGGAGCTTGTGGGCCTGAAAGGCTTTGAAAAGGCCTACCCCGACCAGCTCTCCGGCGGCATGCAGCAGCGCGCCGCCCTTGCCAGAACCCTGATAAGGCACTCAAACCTCATCCTCATGGATGAGCCATTCGCGGCCCTCGACGCCTTCACCAGAGAGACAATGCAGAAAGAGCTGCTGCGCATCAGAGCCGAGCGGGATTGCGGCGTGGTGCTGGTCACCCACAATATTGATGAAGCCCTCATGCTTGCCGACAGAATAGTTCTTCTCAGCGGCGGCGAGAGCCTCAAAGAGTATGTTATGCCCTGCCGGGATTGTGTCAGAGACATCCTCACAGAGCCTTACATAAGCTACAAGAAAGAAATCCAAGACTTGATAAGGAGATAATGAAAATGAAAAAGATTCTTACGATCGTACTGAGCCTTTCCATGATCCTCGCCCTTGCTGCCTGCGGCGGCAGCGAAGCCGGCTTCACCGTTGACAAGGTGAATGTAACCTATGTGACCTCCCCTCTGAACGTGCCTTCCATCATTGAGAAGAATCAGGCAAGCCTGCAGGCTGTCTATAAAGATATGGGCCTTGAGTTCGGCTACTCAGATCTGACCTCCGGCGCTGACCAGACCGCAGCTCTGGCCTCCGGTGATATCCAGATCCTCAACGCAGTTGGCGGCAGTTCAGTTCTGCTGGCAGCGGCCAACGGTGCCGATATTGCAATTATCAGCATGTACTCCCGTGCACCCGGCGCATTCTGCATGTTCGCAAACGACACTTCCATCAACAGCCCCGAGAGCCTGAAGGGCAAGACCATTGCCGGGCCCAAGGGCACCAATCTCCATGAGCTGCTGGTGGCCTACCTTGCAACCGCGGGCATGAAGATCGAGGATGTAAACTATGTCTCCATGGACATTCCCTCTGCCGCCGCCGCTCTTGAGGCAGGCAGCATCGACTGCGCTCTGCTTGGCGGCGCCGCAGCCTACAATGCCCAGAAGGCGGGCAAGTACATGGTCTGCAACGGCGAGGGCCTGATCGCCGCCACCATCTGCACCGCAACCTCCCGCGAGTTCTACGAGAAGAACCCTGAGATCATCCACGCATTTATTGAAAATCAGGAAAAGATCCTCAAGTACATGGAGGAGAACGAAGCTGAGGCTCTCCAGATCGCCGCTGACACCATCGACATGGCCATTGAGGATGTGCAGGCAATGTACCCCCTGTATAACTTCAGCATGGAGATGAGCGCTGAGGATATCCAGCTGCTCCAGTCCACCGAGGAGTTCCTCTTCGGCAGCGGCATGATCGAAAGCCGCGTTGATGTAAATAACCTGATCCTTGAACTCAAGAAGTAAAAAGACAACACACTGCCCCCTCCGGAACACCGTTTCCGGAGGGGTTAATTTGTTGTGAAAAGCCCGGGATTCGTTGACTTTCGGCCAGCTCTAAGGTATAATTAAACCAGAAAATAGGGGTGGTTTGCCCATTTTGGATACATGATTATTTCGTCACTATTTTTCAGGTTCAGCAAAGGAGTAGTGTTATGTTTAAGAGATTTCTGGCATCCCTTCTGGCAGTATGCATGCTGTTTGGCGCGATGCCCATGTATGCATTTGCGGAAGAGACGGTTGTGGAGGAAGAATCCTCTGCCGAAGAAATAATAAGCGAGGAGCCCGCGGAGGAACCCGCTGAGGAACCCACCGAGGAACCCACCGAGGAACCCACCGAGGAACCCACCGAGGAACCCACCGAGGAGCCTACTGAGGAGCCTGCCGAGGAACCTACCGAGTCTGAATCTCAGCACAGCTGCCAGAGCGAGCTTGAAGAAGTCATGCTTATTGACGGCAGCTATGCCTGGTACTGCCTTGACTGCGAAACTGTCTTTGACGAGACTATGCAGCCCATCGAGAACCCCCAGCTCATGCAGTCTGATCTCGGAACCGTCTATAGTGGCACGTGCGGCACCAATGTCACATGGGAGCTTGATGCCTCTACTGGTATACTTACCATCAGCGGCAGCGGAGATATGTGGGATTTCAGCAGCAGTGATGCTCCCGGCTGGGATGCATACGATGCCGAAATCACCGAGCTTGTGGTAGAGTCCGGTGTTGAATCCATCGGCAACTATGCTTTCTGGAACTGTACTGCAATGAAGAACGCTGAACTGGCGGATAGCGTCAGCCGTATTGGCGAAGCTGCGTTTTCGAACTGCAGCACTCTGGAGTCTCTGAGCATCCCTGCCGGGGTGAGCGCCCTCGAATACGGTGTGCTCAAGAACTGCCCTGGTCTCAGTAGCATCACAATCCCTGCAGATGTCACCGAAATTGCTGCCTCTGTGTTCTTTAACAATAGCAATCTGAAGAACATAGTTTTTGAAGGTGATGCGCCGCAGTTTAATAAGGATGCGTTCTTGAACATAAATGCGACCGCTATCTATCCGGTTTACAACAGTACATGGACTGCAGATGTCAGACAGAACTACGGCGGCAGCATTATATGGCAGGCATCTGAACATGAATGTCTGTGGAACGAAGGTGTGGTGACTACTGAACCTACTTGCGCAGCTGAAGGTGTTCGCACCTATACCTGCATTCTCTGCGGAGAGACCAAGACCGGGGCAGAACCCATGCTGGAGGAACACAGCTGGGATGAAGGCGCAGTAACTACCGAGCCCACCTGCAAGGAAGACGGAGTGCGTACCTTCACCTGCACTGCCTGCGGCGAAACCAAGACCGAGGCAGTGCCCAAACCCGAGGACCACAGCTGGAACGACGGTGAAGTGACCACCGAGCCCAGCTGCAAGGAAGACGGAGTGCGCACCTTCACCTGCACCGCCTGCGGCGAAACCAAGACCGAGGCAGTGCCCAAGCATGAAAACCACACTTGGGACGAAGGCGAAGTGACCACTGAGCCCAGCTGCACCGGGGACGGTGAGAGACTCTATGTCTGCACAGTCTGCGGCACCAGCAAAACAGAAGACATTTCAGCACTGGGACACCGTGTCACCGTGTATGGATATCCTCCGATCATAGACAACAGTTCCGCAGTTCCCTTCGTCTTGAGCGAGGGTACATACTATTCAAGCAATCATAGTGATAGTTCCTCCTCTCAGATCAATATCATTGCCCAAAGCGATGGTGAGCTGCACTTGGTCTACGGTGTCTCCAGCGAATCAGGTTATGATAAGCTTTACATTCTGCACAACGGTATGCAGAATGATGTAATTTCCGGCGACGTAACAGAAAAGACCATGACCCTGACGCTCAATGACGGTGATGTAGTCGCTGTCAGATACTCCAAGGACAGCAGTGAGAGCCGTTATCAGGATCAGGGCTGGTTTAGTTTCACATTCGAATCTGCAATAGACGAAGAGGGTGAGGAAGTCCCCGTCGACAGCGTTGAAGCAAACTGCAGAGGTCCTGTTGTCTGCCGGTACTGTGACACCGTTGTTAAGGAAGTTATAGACCACAACTGGGATAACGGCGTGGCAAGCACCGCTGCCACCTGCCAGAAAGACGGTGAACTCACCTATACCTGCACCGGCTGCGGAACAAGCAGAACCGAGGTTTATACCGATCCCGATGCCCATGACTATATAGATGGTGTGTG
>CAZYTE010000082.1:0-7501 GCA_964649425.1 uncultured Oscillospiraceae bacterium | reverse complement strand
CGGTTCAAGACCAAGTCCGGTGCTCAGGATGCTCACGAAGCCATCCGCCCCACCGATGTGCGCCTCAGCCCTGAGGTGGTCCGCAAGGATCTGACTCAGGAGCAGTACCGTCTTTACAGACTTATCTGGGGCCGCTTTACCGCCTGCCAGATGGCCAATGCGGTTTATGACAATGTATCTGTGGATGTAAGCTCCGCAGGCCATGTTTTTAAGGCCAACTACTCTGAGCTGAAGTTCCCCGGCTATACCGCCGTTTATGAGGAAGCCAAGGATGAGGAGAGCAATGAGCTTGCAAATCCTCTGCCTTCTCTCGCTGAGGGTGAAGCCCTCAAGCTGGAGAAGATGCTGCCTGACCAGCAGTTTACCCAGCCCCCTGCCAGATTCACCGAGGCCACCCTTATCAGAGCCATGGAGGAAAAGGGCATTGGCCGCCCCTCCACCTATGCTCCCACCATTTCCACCATCACTGCCCATGATTATGTTATCAAAGAGGGCAAGTACCTGCGCCCCACTCCTTTGGGCGAGGTTGTAACCGGCCTTATGAAGGAGCATTTTGCAGATATCGTCGATTTGAAGTTCACAAACCACATGGAGGCAGAGCTTGACGAGATCGAAAGCGGCGAAGCCAGGTGGCGCGATGTCCTTACTGAGTTCTACGATGATTTCAGCAAGAGCTTTGAAGCCGCTGAGGCCGCTCTGGATGGTGTAAAGATCAAGGTTCCGGATGTGCTCAGCGATGAGTTCTGCGATGTCTGCGGCAAGCAGATGGTCGTTAAAAAGGGCAAGTTTGGCCACTTTCTTGCATGCCCCGGCTTCCCGGAGTGTACCTTTACCAAGCCCATCGTTATCGAAATGCCCGGCAAGTGCCCCAAGTGCGGCGGCAAGATTTTAAAGCGCAGCTCCAAGAAGGGCTATGTGTTCTATGCCTGTGAGCGTGGTACCGACTGCGGCTTTATCACCTGGGATGTACCCACCAAGGATTTCTGCCCCGCCTGCGGCAAGACCATGTTCAAGCGCAGCGGCAGAGGCCCTCTCAAGTCCTACTGCATCAATGAGGAGTGCGCAAATTTCGTCCCTGAGGATAAGCGTGTGTTCAAGAAAAAGACTCCCGAGGAAAAAGCCGAGGCAGAGGCAAAGAAGGCTGCAAAAAAGACTGCCGCCAAAAAGCCCGCGGCCAAGAAGACCACTACCAAGAAAAGCACAAAAACAAAGGAATAAGATATGAAAAAAGTAACCGTTCTGGGCGCAGGTCTTGCAGGCTGTGAATGTGCATGGCAGCTTGCAAAGAGAGGCATCTCTGTGCGCCTGGTTGAAATGAAGCCGGAGAAGATGAGCCCTGCCCATACTTCACCTCTGTTTGCAGAGCTTGTTTGCTCCAACTCTCTGAGAAGTGATGAGCTTACAAATGCCGTCGGCCTTTTGAAGGCTGAGATGCGCAAAATGGGCTCTCTCATCATGGAGAGCGCGGATGCGAACAAGGTTGCTGCCGGCGGCGCGCTGGCAGTTGACAGAGTGGGTTTTTCCGGATATATCACTGAGAAGCTGAAAGCTCTCGATAATGTTGAGATAGTTCTTGAAGAAGCAACAAGCATCCCCGAGGGAGAAGTGGTTGTGGCCACCGGCCCTCTGAGCAGTGATGCCATTGCAGATGAGATCGCAAAGCTATGTCCTGACAGCGACCTGCATTTTTACGATGCGGTTGCTCCCATTGTCACCCTTGAGAGCGTTGATATGGAAAGTGCTTTCTTTGCATCCCGTTATGATAAGGGCACGGCAGATTATGTAAACTGCCCCATGGACAAGGAGCAGTACCTTGCCTTTGTCCATGAGCTTGTGAACGCCAAGGAAGCAGAGGTGCACGGTTTTGACGACGGCGGCGTGTTCGAAGGCTGTATGCCTGTTGAGGTCATGGCCCGCCGCGGTGTGGACACCCTGCGCTACGGCCCCCTGAAGCCCGTTGGCCTTAAGGATCCCCGCACCGGCGAGGAGAGCTATGCGGTTGTCCAGCTGAGAAGAGACAATGCCGATGGCACTATATATAATCTCGTCGGCTTCCAGACTCACCTGACCTGGGGCGAACAGAAGAGGGTCTTTACCATGATTCCCGCCCTCAGGAATGCTGAGTTTGTCCGCTACGGTGTAATGCACCGCAATACATATCTCAACAGCCCCCAGCTTCTGGACCGCTACTACCGCCTGAGAAGTGATGAGCGCATCAGCTTTGCTGGTCAGATGACCGGCGTTGAGGGCTATGTGGAGTCTGCCGCTTCCGGCATGCTGGTAGGCATCGAGACTGCTGCCAGAGTTCTGGGTCAGGAAGCGGTTGACTTCCCTCAGGAGACCGCCATCGGTGCGCTGGGTCTTTACATTTCCGGCGGCTGTGTGGGTGAGTTCCAGCCAATGAATATTAACTTTGGCATTATCAGTGCTCTGGGCTACAAGGTCAAGGGCAAGAGAAACAAAAACGCGGAGATTTCCAACCGTTCCCTCCGGATTATAGATAAATTGATGGAAAAGGAGATATTCCATATTGAAAATAATAATTGATGCAATGGGCGGCGATAACGCCCCTGCCGAAATTGTAAAGGGTGCAGTAAAGGCAAAGAATGAGCTTGGTGTTGATATCGTTCTGGTGGGCCGCAAGGAAGATGTGGAAGCCTGTCTTGCAAATGAGGGCTGCAGTGACATTGAAATTGTGGATGCCAGAGAAGTCATCACCATGGAGGATGACCCCAGCACCGCCACCCGCCGCAAGAAGGATTCTTCCATGTCCGTTGCGCTGACTATGCTGAAGGACGGCATGGGTGACGCGGTCGTCTCTGCCGGCAGCACCGGCGCACTGCTTACCGGCGCAACCCTTATCACCAAGCGTATTCACGGCATCCGCCGGGCCGCCATGGCTCCCGTTCTGCCCGCAGGTGAGCACGGTGTTATGCTCATTGACTGCGGCGCAAATGTGGAGTGTACTTCTGAGTATCTGCTGCAGTTTGCCTATATGGGCAGCTACTACTGCAGGAAGCTGATGGGTTGCGAGAATCCCAGAGTCGGTCTTCTCAATGTTGGCACCGAGGATACCAAGGGCGGTGAGCTGCAGCACCAGACCTTTGAACTGCTGAAGAAGGCCCATGAGGAGGGCAGGATAAATTTCGTCGGCAATGTTGAGGGTACCGGCGTGTTTGCCGGCGCCGCCGATGTTGTTGTCAGCGATGGTTTTACCGGCAATGTTATGCTGAAGACTGCCGAGGGCGTCATCAAGTTTATGATGAAGTCTCTCAAGGGCGTGTTCTATAAGAACACCGTCAACAAGCTGGCAGCGGCCGTACTAAAGAATGACCTGAATGTTATGAAGAAGTCCATGGATGTCAACGAGGTGGGCGGCACCGCTCTCATCGGCATCAGCAAGCCTGTTATCAAGGCCCACGGATCTTCCAATGCAGCCAGCATATTTGCCGCTGTAAGACAGGCTGTGGAATTTGCCCAGTCCGGTATTATTGAGGATATTACCGAGAACATTGAGTACATGAAGCTCAAAACGGAGTAAACAATGCAGGAACTTGAAAAAAGGCTGTCATACAGCTTCAAAAATAAAGAGCTGCTTCTGACGGCCCTGACCCACAGCTCCTACGCCAATGAAAAGCATTCTGACAGACGGGAGTGCTATGAGCGTCTGGAGTTTCTGGGTGATTCCATACTGGGCTTTATCACAGCCGAGTTTCTCTATAAGCACGAGCCCAAGCTGCCGGAAGGCAGGATGACCAGGCTGAGAGCGGAGCTTGTCTGCGAGAGCAGCCTGCATAAAATTGCCCTTGAGCTCAAGCTGGGGGAATACATGTTCCTTGGCAAGGGCGAAGAGCGCACCGGCGGCAGGGAGCGGGCTTCCATTATGGCCGACATGGTGGAGGCAATTATTGCCGCCATGTATCTGGATTGCGGCATTGAGCCCTGCAGGAGCTTTATTCTGGACAGAATTTTGAAGGATGCCCAGATAAGTGACAGTCACCCCTCTCAGGACTACAAAACCATGCTGCAGGAGCTGGTGCAGAAAAAGAGCAACCAGCATATCAGCTATGAGATGATCGACCAGTCCGGCCCCGATCATAATAAGATCTTCACTTTCCGTGTCTGCGTTAACGGTGAGCCGGTGGGTGAGGGCAGCGGACGCTCCAAAAAGGAAGCGGAGCAGATGGCTGCAGATAAAGCTTTGGAGGCATTGAAGCGGTGAGTGCAAGAGAGTGTATCATCCCTGTATTCGTGCCCCATCTGGGCTGCCCTAATTACTGCGTGTTCTGCAATCAGCGCAGAATATCCGGGGCACAGCAGCCTGCCACGGCCGACACAGTTAAAGAAGCAATAGACCAGGCAGCCGCCTTGCCCCGCAATGGGGCAAAGCGGCAACTGGCGTTTTATGGAGGCAGCTTCACAGCCATACCTTTGGAAGAGCAGGTGGCACTTCTGGAGGCCGCCAAAGAGTATCTGGACAGGGGAGAGCTGGACTCCATCCGCCTTTCCACCAGACCTGATGCCATTACTCCCAACATTCTGGAAATGCTCAGATACTATGGCGTTGAGACAATTGAACTCGGCGCTCAGTCCATGTGCGACAAGGTTCTGCTGCTCTCCCGCAGGGGGCACAGCGCACTTACCGTGGAAACAGCATCCAAACTCATAAAGATGTCAGGCTTCAAGCTGATTTTGCAGATGATGACGGGGCTTCCCGGTGACAGCATGGAGCACAGTATTGAAACCGCAAAAAAGATCATTGCTCTCAAACCCGATGGGGTGCGGATCTACCCCACGGTTATCGTAAGAGATACCGCGCTTTATGATATGTGGCAGGAGGGCCGATATTCGGAGCATACCGTTGATGATGCGGTGAGAGTCTGTGCAAAGCTGCTGCCAATGTTTGAAGAGGCCGATATCCCGGTCATCCGTCTGGGGCTGAATCCCACTGAGGAGCTGTCGGGAGGTGCCGCTGTGGGCGGAGCCTATCATCCAGCCTTGGGCGAGCTTGTGAAAAGCCGGATAATGTATGAAAAGGCCTGCGAAATTTTAAAGGGTGTTGAAACGGGAAGTTTCGTAACTTTAAGTGTCCATCCCTCGAAAATCTCCCAGATGACAGGCCAGCACAGAGCCAATATTCAGGCTCTCTGCGATAAATTTTCTCTGGCCGGATTAAAAATCAAAGGAAATGACGGGAATAATGATGAAATTGCTGTGGTTTCCGTTGAAAAAGCGAGAGAGATATAATATAATAAATCGATTAAACTAATTTTTTGTTGAGGTTAATTCTTTGTATTTAAAAGCATTGGAGATTCAGGGCTTCAAGTCATTTGCGGACAAGACCCGTCTCACTTTTGAAAAGGATATTACTGCTATCGTAGGCCCCAACGGCTCGGGCAAGTCCAATATTTCAGACGCAATACTCTGGGTTATGGGCGAGCAGCGCTCCAAGGCTCTGCGCGGAGCCAAGATGGAGGATGTTATCTTCGGCGGCACCGAGAAGCGAGGCGCGCTGGGTTTCGCTCAGGTCACACTGATAATCGATAACTCCGAGCACATTTTTGACTATGACAGCAGTGAGATAATGCTCTCCCGCCGCTATTACCGCAGCGGAGAAAGCGAATATTATATAAACCGCGAAGCGGTCAGACTGAAGGACATCAACAATCTTCTGATGGACACCGGTCTGGGCCGTGACGGTTATTCCATCATCGGTCAGGGTAAGATTGCCGACATTGTCTCCACCAAGAGCACCGACAGGCGCGAGGTTTTCGAGGAAGCTGCGGGCATTTCCCGCTTCCGCTACCGCAAGGAGGAGGCCGAGCGCAAGCTTCAGAAAACCGATGAGAACCTGCTTCGAATCAATGACAAGATCGAAGAGCTTGAAATGCAGGTTGGCCCACTGAGACAGCAGGCCGAGGTGGCAAAGCGTTATCTGGTTCTGCGCGATGAGCTGCGGGTTCTGGAGATTTCCGCGTGGCTCACAACTCTCGATAAGCTGAGAAGCCAGAGCGAGAGCATAAAGCTTGAATATGAACAGGCCAGACAGAGCCTTGAAAAGGCCAAGGACGAGCTGGAAGCACTTTACGCATCCTCCGAGAGCATTACCGAGCGTATGCACAACAAGGATGTGGAGAGCGAACAGGCCAGAGAGCGGCTTTCTGCGGCAGAAGCCAGCCTTGCTGAAGCCGAGTCCATGGCTGCAGTTTTAAGGGCCAATAAGAAAAGCAGCACCGAAAGTATGGAGCGAATGCTCAGCGATATTAAGGAGCAGGAGAGCCGTACAGAGGAAATAAAGATGCGTATCAATGAGGGCAAAGCCCGCATTGATGAGATAAATTTGCAGCTGAAAAAGCTTGAAGCAGAAATGCAGCAGAACGCCAATGTTCTGGAAGGCTGCCGCATGAAGCTGAAAAGCCGTGAGGATATGGTTTCTGCTCTCAGCGACAAGGCCAATACCCTTGAGGTCGAGGGCCGCAGCATGGATTCCCGCATCCGCATGCTTTCCGACATGGAGAAAGCATTTGAGGGCTATTCCAAGGCGGTAAAAACCGTTATGCGCGAGGCGGACAGAGGTGCTCTCAAGGGTATCCACGCCCCGGTTGCAAACCTTGTAAAAACTGACAAGGAATATGCGCTGGCTATTGAGACGGCTCTGGGCTCCGCTTCCCAGAATATTGTGGTTGACACCCAAAAGGACGGCCAGAACGCCATTGAGCTGCTCAAGCGCCTTGATTCAGGCCGTGCCACTTTCCAACCCATAGATACCATCCGAGGCAGCATCATGAAGGATGCCCCGGTGACTGACCCTGGATTTGTGGGCATAGCCTATGAGCTTGTCAGCTTTGACAAGCAGTACGAGCAGATTTTTGCAAACTTCCTTGGCAGAACGGTGGTCGCCGAGACTCTCAGCGATGCTGTTCGCATGGCAAGGAAAAATGATAACCGCCTGCGCATCGTCACCCTTGACGGTCAGATAATCAATGCCGGCGGTTCAATGACCGGCGGCAGCGCGGTTTCCAACAGCGGCATCATTTCCAGAGCCAATGAGCTGGAGGAACTGAAGAAAAAGCGCGGCAGGGCCCTTGAAAAAGAAAGGGCCTGCGCAGAGGAGCTTGAGAAGGCAAAGTCCAATCTTTCGGGGCTGAGATATCAGCTTGACATGGCCCTTGAGGATCAGGCAGAGCTGAAGAGCAGAAATTCTTCCTTTGAGGCAGAGCGCAGAGCAACTGAAAATTCCGTCAGTCAGCTGCAGCTTTTGCTGGATAGTCTCTCGGGAGACAGCGAGCAGCGCCGTCAGGCTGTGGAGGCCGCCCAGCGTCAGATCGACAGCTTCGCAGGGCGTATAGCTCAGCAGGAAGAGAAAATAGGCGGCATAAATGATAAGGTCAAGGCCATCAAAGCGGAGATCAATGAGATCATCAGCAAGAAGCTGGAGCTTGAGGGCAAGCGCACGAAAGCCCAGAAGGATGCTCAGGCCAGAAACAATGAGATCCTTGAG
>CAZYTE010000081.1:0-7543 GCA_964649425.1 uncultured Oscillospiraceae bacterium | reverse complement strand
ATAGCCCATGAACCACAGGGCGATGGAGGCCAGCAGGAAGCCGAGGGATCTCTTTACATCCCTGGGCAGAACCTCGTTGCCGGAGCCGTCGTCCTCAGCCAGATCCCACTCGGGGTGCTGGGCTTCCAGGGCTCTGTTCTCGGCTGCCAGTTTGGGCTCCCTGATGGTGATAAAGAGAACTGCAATGGCGATGAACATTATGGAAGAAACCACAATGAACAGGGGCTGATAGTTCACATGTGAAAGGCCCTGAACCTTGGAATTGGGGTACATGACAGCGGCCACCATAAGGTACAGCAGGCCGCCCACAGCGCCCATCAGATTGATGATGGCATTGCCCTTGGAGCGCAGGGGTTTGGGGGTCACATCAGGCATGAGGGCTACAGCGGGAGAGCGGTAAGTGCCCATGGCCACCAGCAGCAGACCCAGAACGATAACAAAGGAAACGGTCTTGAAGGGCGTGGGAGCTGCGGAATAAGAATTATCCAGCAGGGGCAGAATATTCATGAGGATAACAGCCAGACCGGTGCCGAAGAGAATAAAGGGCATTCTCTTGCCGATGCGGGTGTTGGCCTTGTCAGAAAGGCCGCCGAAAAGCGGCAGCAGGAACAGAGCCAGAATGTTGTCGGCAGCCATGATCGCGCCGGAAAAGCTTTCGTTTAAGTGGAAGGTATTGGTCAGGATAAGGGGTACAATGCTGTCATACATCTGCCAGAAAGCACAGATGGACATGAATGCAAGACCCACCAGAACGGTACGCTTGTTGTTGAGCTTCATATTGGATGACCTCCAAATAAAATTAGACAAAATAAGTTTACAATATTAACCATAATTATTCAAGCTTCAAAATTGACGGGGACGGCTCCGGGATGATAGAATAAGAGAAAACTAAATTATTAATTTCAGCGGAGGTTTGTATAATGAAAAACACATACAAATGGCTGATAGCCGCAGGCACTGTGGCCGCGGCCGTGCCAGCGCTCATGCTGGCACCGGACAGAGCTACCCGCCGGGAAAAGGCAGAGTTCCGGGGCAGAAATTATGCCCACCGTGGCCTGCATTCGAGAGATAAAGCAGTTCCCGAAAATTCCATGGCCGCCTTTGAGCTGGCTGCCGGGGCCGGATACGGCATCGAGCTGGATGTTCAGCTGAGCCGGGACGGTCAGGTGGTGGTTTTCCATGATGATACCCTCAGCCGCGTCTGCGGTGTGGAGGGCAGAGTGGATGAGTACGACTATGAGCAGCTTAAGGAGATGCGTCTTTGCGGCAGCGAGCAGACCATTCCCCTGTTTTCTCAGGTTTTGGAGCTGGTAAACGGCAGAAGCGCGATTATCGTGGAGCTCAAGCCCGGCAGGAAGAACATGGAGCTGTGCAGAAAGACCTATGAGCTCATAAAAGCCTACCGGGGCAGTATTTGCATTGAGAGCTTCCACCCCATGATCGTTGCCTGGTTTCGTTTCCACGCTCCCGAGCTTGTGCGCGGTCAGCTGGCAATGCCTGCAAAGTATTATGAAGAGCAGTCCCCCTTCATGCGCTTTATGCTGTCCAACACTTTGTTCAATTTCATGGCCAGACCTCAGTTTATTGCCTACCGCATCGGCAAGCGGCCTGTGACAGTCAAATTTGCCCAGTGGCTGGGCGCCATGAAAATCTGCTGGACCTCCCATGAGCCCAGAAACGAAAAAGGCATGGACGGTGTGATTTTCGAGTTTTATAAGCCCAAGGTAAAATACAAATAGCCAAAAAGCTTGATTTGTTCATATCTGTTTGGTAAATTTATCTTACAGACATGAACGGAGGGATGCTTTATGGCCAAGATGAATATAGCCAAACTGATGGTTCCCAAAGTGTTTGTCAAGTTTATGCACGAGTCGGACACTATCCGTCAGGGTCTTGAACTCCTGGAAAAGAACCATTTTACGGCTATCCCCGTGCTGGACGATCAGGAGCGTTTTGTAGGCTGCATTTCCGAGGGTGACTTTCTAAAGCACATTCTGGAGACCGGCAGTACCGACAAAAAATTCCATGAACAATTCCGCGTATCGGAGATCATGAGAAAGGATTTTTGTCCGGCCATCAGGATCGACGCGGAGACGGCCACAGTAATAGACCACATACTGAACCAGAACTTTCTCCCTGTGGTGGATGACAGGAACATGCTCTGCGGCATACTCACCAGAAGAGCGGTTATTGAAGAACTGGCAGAGAGAAAACAGGCATAGCAGATTGCTGCTATGCCTGTTTTCAGACTGTCAAATAATTAAGAGACTGAGTTGGGCTAAGAAAGTCGCGGGGGTGCGCGAGGGGGCAAAGGCCAGCCTCGCGTTACAATAAACTCCGGCAAAATGCCTGAGTTGTCAGGCTTTTGCCGAGCGCAGCGAGGTTTTTCGCAAAATCTTGCTTTTGCGAAAAATGTGGAGATTTTCAGTTTGTCAAAAAAGTCCAAAAGGACTTTTTGACAAACTGAAAACAGGCATAGCAGTTATCTGCTAAGCCTGTTTTTAGTTTTGTGTGATATATAACAGGCAGAAAGGAGTGAGAGCTTGAGAAAGGTTTTGCTTTTTATAGTGGCGGCGGCCATGCTGCTGTGCGGCTGTCGGGCCGGCAATGAAAGCCTTCCTGCGGCAAAGGAGCCTGAGGCAGAGACGCTGAGCGTGTTTTCCGACAGGGATTTTGACGTTTCTTATGATGCGGATGGCAGTGCGATCATAGAGCTTAAGGATAGTATTACGATAGACAAAGAGGGAACCTATATTCTCTCCGGCCGGCTGGCCGATGGTATGGTCACCATAGATACAGATAAAAACAGTAAGGTTCAGCTTGTGCTGGACGGTGTTTCCATCCACAGCGAGAGCTCCGCTGCCATATATGTAAAACAGGCGGATAAGGTTTTTATCACCCTTGCCGAGGGCAGCGAAAATGTGCTCAGTAACGGCGGCAGCTTTGTGGCCATTGATGAGAACAATATTGACGGCGTTATTTTCTCCAGGGACGACCTGAGCATCAACGGCTCCGGCAGCCTGAAAATAGAATCTCCGTCAGATCACGGCATCGTTTGCAAAGACTCCCTCAGCATTACCGGCGGCAATTTTGAAATAAACGCGGGAGCCCATGCCGTTTCCTGCAAGGAAGATATTGGCATTGCAGCTGGCGTTTTTGTGCTTACATCCGGTAAGGACGGTATCCACGCTGAAAACTCTGATGACAGCACTTTGGCACAGATATACATAGAAGGCGGCAGCTTTGATATTACTGCCGAGGGTGATGGCGTCAGCGCGGACTCTACCCTGCAGATCATTGACGGCAGCTTTAATATTGTCACCGGTGGCAGCAGCAGTGCTGTGTCCCAGCAGAGCTCCGGTTTTGGCGGCGGCTTTATGGGCGGAGGCAGGGGCTCCGGCGGCAGACACGGTGGAATGTCCGGGGCTTATCAGCAGGCTGCCGGCACTGAAACCGAAAGCACCAGCCAAAAGGCCTTCAAGGCCGCGGGAGAGCTGACCATCTCAGGCGGCAGCTTTAAAATAGATTCTGCGGATGATGCGGTACACTCCAATGCAAGTATCACCGTAAACGGCGGAAGCTTTGATATCGCTTCCGGGGATGATGGCTTCCACGCGGATGACACGCTCACTGTGAACGCGGGCAGCATAAGCATAAGCGAGAGCTACGAGGGACTTGAAGCCCTGCACCTGATAATTGCAGGGGGAGATATCAGCCTTGCTGCCAGTGATGATGGGCTCAACGCCGCCGGCGGAACTGACCAGAGCGGTGTGGGCGGCAGAGGCGGCGACCGTTTCGGTGCTCATGGAACGTCTGTAAGCTCCGGCGGCAGCATTGTGATCTCCGGCGGAAAGCTGTATGTAAAAGCCGGTGGTGACGGCATTGATGCCAACGGCACCCTTGAAATAAGGGGCGGAGATGTAGTTGTGTGCACTCCCACCTATGGTGACACTGCCACTATGGACTATGATGTGAGTGCCGTTATCCGCGGCGGCAGCTTTATTGGCACCGGCGCCTACGGCATGGCCCAGAGCTTCAGCGCGTCTGAACAGGGCGTGATCGCTGTCAGCGTGGGCAGCTGCGCCGCAGGAACGGATATAAAGCTTGCTGACAGCAGCGGGAAAGAGATACTTTCATATACACCCGAGCTGGATTTTGCTGTTGTGATCATAAGCAGCGAGCAGATAATCAAGGGAGAGAGCTACACCCTCTATGTGGGGACCCTCTCCGGAGAAATCGAAGCACATTAAAAATGCAGGTCCGATTGAAGTGGACCTGCATTTTTATTGGGGTATAAGCTCACCGGTCTCGGTGTCTATAAGATAGCCCTTAATTACCACATCACCGGGCATCAGCGGGTGGTTTCTCAGAAGGTCAACGGTTTCTTCCACGGAAGCTTCTACGCTGTCAAAGCCTTTCAGCCACTGCTCAAAATCAATGCCGCAGTAGCGCATCATGTCAATGTGATCCTGAGAGATGCCGCGCTGGATGAGATGTCGTATCATCATGTCTGCGTTGATGTTGGAAACACCGCAGTCGGTGTGGCCAATTACCATGACCTCCTCAACACCCAGTTCGATTATTGCTATCAGCAGGCTGCGCACCGCACTGTCAAAGGGGCCGGTTATCATGCCGCCGGCATTTTTGATCATTTTTACATCGCCGTTCTTTATGCCCAGCGCGGCGGGCAGAAGCTCCACCAGGCGGGTATCCATACAGGTGAGAATGGCGATCTTTTTGTCAGGGTATTTGCTGGTCTTGAATTTCTCGTGTTCCCGGCTCTCGATAAAGCGCCGGTTGTGTTCAAGCATCTGTTCTATCATGGCTCAGTCCTCCAGATCCTCGGGCAGAACCGCCATCAGATCGTCTTTTGTGGGGGCTTCCATGGCTGCCACACGGTTGGATTGGCGCACGATCATATCCTCAAAGCGGTTTCTTACATCGCGGCCGTTGCCGAAGTTGTCATCACGTTCCTCGTAGAGCCTGTCGAAAAGCTCAGCAGCCTTTTTCTCTGCTTCCTCGGTCATTACATAGCTGTTTTTGGAGCACTGGGATTTGAAAATGGCCAGGAGCTGCTCGCCGGTGTAGTCGGGGAAGTGGAAATATTTGTTGAATCTGGATTCAAGACCCGGGTTGGAGCTTAAAAACTCCTCCATGGGCTCGTCGTAACCGGCTACTATTATAATGAGATCATCTCTGTGGTCTTCCATGGCTTTCAAAATGGTCTCAATGGCCTCTCTGCCAAAATCGTTCTCGCCGCCGGAGGACAGGGAGTAGGCTTCGTCAATGAAGAGCACGCCGCCCAGAGCGGACTGGATGGCCTCCTGAGTCTTGAGAGCGGTCTGACCCACATAGCCGGCCACCAGACCGGAGCGGTCCACCTCCACCAGCTGGCCCTTGCTGAGCATGCCGATGGAAGCGTAGAGAGAGCTGACAAGGCGGGCAACCGTGGTTTTGCCGGTGCCGGGGTTGCCCATGAAGACCATGTGCAGAGACATGGGGGGTACAGGCAGATCATTCTCCTGCCTCAGCTTTCTGACCTTCATCAGGTTCACAAGGTTCTTTACATCCTTTTTTACCTCATCCAGACCCACAAGGCCTTCAAGGTTTTCCATCAGCTCTTCAAAGCTGGGTTTTTCTGCTTCGGCGCTTTCCGCTTCCTGTTTGCTCTGAGCCTGTCCGACAGTCTGAGCAGCGGTACCGTGCTTTTCCGTGAAGCTGGGCTCGCCGCTGGTCACATAGTCCAGCGGGTTCAGTGCGGACTTGGCCTTTTTCACGCCGGTAGTGTCGCAGATGGCACTGAGCTTGTCACTGCACTCGGTTATGTACTCAGCTTCAGAGAAGGTCAGTTCATCGTCGGTGGCGGCCAGATAGAGCAGAATATTGGTCAGCATTCTGATAAAGGTGCGGGAGGTGGAAGTGCCCCGGCGGGCATCCTTTTCAGCCAGATCCCAGTAGAACACCGGGGGCAGAAAGCTCTTTTCCTCGCACACGGCGCTTGTCAGATTCCACAGCAACCACTGGGGGCGGGGCTGCTTGCCGGAATATATCTGGTTTGCCATTTCGGCGTGCCGCTCGGTCACGCCGCCAGCTCTGCGCCACAGGGCTACGGCGCACTCGGTGACAAAGCGGTCCAGCTCCGCTGCCATATTGTCCATATCGGAAGCCCGATAGAAAGCATCGGTGTTGGAGAGATATATCTTGTGAAACTCCTCGGGGGAGCGGTTCCATGTGCTGGGCATAGGCTCATCTCCTGTATTTTATATAGAATGATTATAATCGAAAAAAGATGGGCCGGTCAATAGACCAACCCATCTTTTTAATTATAACGTCCGCGGCGTTTATTGCAGTTCTTTTTCGGCATCAATTTGACCCCGGCTTCCTCCGCTGCCCGTTTTGCGTTTTTGGAGGAGCTGACCCTGCGCCACACAGCCTCAAAGCCCTTGAGCTGCTGATTGATTTTTCTGTTATCCATTTGTTTTCATCTCCTGTTATCAGCTTATGCGGCTATTGCAAATGGGTGAATAATGTGCGATAATTTAAGGGTAGACTTACTTTAAGGACAGGTGAATCATATGCCAAGATTTTTCATGGCAGGTACAAATATAATGGGCGGCATGGCCATCATGACCGGCCGGGATGCCGAGCATGTGCGGGTTCTGCGCCTGCGCCCCGGCGAGGATATGATAATCTGCGACGGCAAGGGTACCGACTATAAGTGCCGCTTTGTAAAGGCTGAGAAGGACATGGTGGAGGCTGAGGTCATCGAGGTGGTAAAATGCCCCGCTGAGCCCACCGTGAAGGCCACAATACTCTGCGGCCTGCCCAAGGGAGATAAGACCGATTATATCATCCAGAAATGTGTTGAGACCGGCGCGGATGAGATCGTTTTCTTCCACGCCAACCGCTGCATTGCTAAAATCGACACTCCCCAAAAAAAGCTGGATCGCTGGCAGCGCATCGCAGAGGAGGCCGCAAAGCAGTCCGGCCGCGGCATTATCCCCCAGGTCAGCTGGGCAGGCGAATATGCCGAGGCTCTGAACATTGCGGTGAAGAAGGATTTGGCCATCTTCATGTATGAGACCGGTGAGCGCCAGCCCCTGAACACTATTCTTGACGGCAGCAAGGACATTAAGAGCATCGCCATCATCACCGGCCCCGAGGGAGGCTTTGCCCCCTTTGAGGCAGATCTTGCCAGAATCACCGGGCTGAAGATATGCTCCATGGGTGAGCGGATCCTGCGCTGTGAGACCGCTCCTGTGGTTGCTCTCACCGCCGCCATGTACGCCACCGGAAATCTTTCGTAAAAAAGGCGGAAAAAAGAATAAAAAAGCCTTGCAATGTCAAGACTTTTCTGATATTATATCAGAGCATTTCGCACGGGACCGGACTTTCCCCCATGTGGCCGAGGATTTTTGGCTTGGTGGAGGGGTTGAAGGCCCCGGAGGAAAAAACAAAATTTTGGAGGAAAATCAAATGTCCGTAGTTTCCATGAAGCAGCTGCTGGAAGCCGGTGTCCACTTCGGTCACCAGACCCGCCGCT
>CAZYTE010000080.1:0-7604 GCA_964649425.1 uncultured Oscillospiraceae bacterium | reverse complement strand
CTGTCAAGATGGCCTTTGCCGATGCTTTCCACTATGTTACCGATCCCGACCATATGGAGCTGGATTATCAGCGTCTGCTTGATCCCGCATACGGCGCACAGCGCGCCAAGGAGATGGGTGAGAGTGCTCAGGTATACTCCAATGCAGTTCCTCCCAAGAGCGGCACCGTCTACCTCTGCTGCGCTGACGGCGAGGGCAACATGGTCTCCTTCATCCAGTCCAACTATATGGGCTTCGGCTCCGGCGTTGTAGTTCGCGACACCGGTGTTTCCCTGCAGAACCGCGGTCACGATTTCTCCCTCAATCCCGAGGACACCAACTGCATTAAGCCCGGCAAGCGCTCCTACCACACCATTATCCCCGGCTTCCTGCTTAAGGATGGCAAGGCTGTGGGACCCTTCGGTGTAATGGGTGGCTATATGCAGCCTCAGGGTCATCTGCAGGTGGTTATGAACTATGTTGACTTCCATCTGGACCCCCAGCAGGCTTTGGACGCTCCCCGCTGGCAGTGGATGCGTGACAATACCGTCACCGTTGAGACCCGCTTTGACATGGAAATGGCAAGACTGCTCCAGCAGAAAGGCCACGAGATCCGTGCGGAGCTGTCCACCCCCAGCTTCGGCAGAGGACAGATGATCGTCAGACTGGATAACGGTGTTCTTGTAGGCGGTACCGAGTCCAGAACCGACAGCAATATAGCCTGTTACTAAGATTATTAAAAGCAGCTGTTTGAAAAAACAGCTGCTTTTTCTCTTGTCCAGAATGAAATAATAATATATAATGAATCGATTAAAAACTTTGAAGGAAATTGACTTATGGAATACGGAACTTTATATATAGTCGCAACTCCTATCGGAAACTCCAGAGATATGTCCCCCAGAGGCATCCAGATTTTGACTGATGTAGATATGATCGCCGCAGAGGATACGAGGCGCTCCATGATCCTGCTCAACAAGCTGGAGATAAAGAACAAGCTGGTTTCAAACCACAAGTTCAATGAGTACGGCAAGTCCAGATTTTTTATCAATGAGATGAAGGACGGCAAGAGTGTTGCTGTTATCACCGATGCCGGCACTCCCTGCATTTCCGACCCCGGCAATGAGCTTATCAAGGCCGCCATTGAAGAGGGAATAAAGGTTGTTGGCATCCCGGGCTGCTGCGCCGCTGTAAATGCACTGGCAATTTCCGGCTTTGATCTGAGCTCATTTCTGTTTTTCGGCTTCTTCCCCAGAGAGAATGTGGAGCGCCGCAGAGTGCTGGAGAAAATGCGCAAGGGCGATACCCGCACCTTTGCATTCTATGAGTCTCCCAAACGAATCATGGATCTGGTGGAGTTCTTCATTGATGAGAATGCTCTCATAAAAATGTGCCTGTGCAATGATATGACCAAGCTCCATGAGATGAGCTTCCGCGGCAGCCCCGGACAGGTCAAGGAGCAGCTCCTTGCCAAAGGCAATTACGACAAGGGCGAGTATGCTGTGGTCATTGAGATTGACAAGGAATATATCTTCAACAAGGTGGAGCACACCGTATCTGCCGAGGCCATGCTGGTGGATGCCATGGTGGCAGGCGGACTGTCTGCCAAGGAGGCTGTAAACGCTGTACTGGCTGATGAGAATAACTCTTACAGCAAGAATGAGCTCAAGGCCGCAGCATTGAAGCTTAAGAAACTGTTCGGAGAATAATATGTCCAGGCTTTATATTGATTTAAAGGAAAAGCTGCCCATGCTCTCTAAGCTGGTTTTAAGCCAGCCCATTAATAATGAGTTGGACAGCAAACTCAGTGTCAGACCGCTGCTTATCAAAGCTAAGCTTTGTTTTCAGATAGAGCGTTTTCGTGATAATAAGGCATATCATCAGAATGTATCCGATGAAGAGCTGCTTAGGATATTTGAGAGCGAGCTTGACGGCCGCTACCGTCAGGCCCTGCTGGTCAGCGGTGACGAGTCTGCCCAGTACAGCCTGAAGCGGGACGGCAGCTACAAGAAAAGCGTGCAGGCTGCGCTTGCCCGTCCCGGTACTGTACAGGGCCATAACCGGGAAAAGGAGTATATTCTCCGTGAGGGTGAAAATATCCCGGCCCTTGTGGATCTTGGGGTCTTTACGATCGAGATGAAGATTGTCCGCTCAAAGTATGACAAGTATAAGCAGATCAACCGCTTTGTAGAGCTTATCGACCAGCAGTTTTCAAAATCCAAGCTGGATGAGATCACCATACTGGACTTTGGCTGCGGTAAATCTTATCTGACTTTCATTCTGTATTATTATTTTACTGTTAAAAAGGGAATGAAAGCCAGTATCATTGGCTACGACCTGAAAGCCGATGTGGTGGAGCGCTGCAACAAAATTGCAAAGCGTTATGGCTATGATGGCCTTGAGTTTATCGTGGCGGATGTGACAAAGGATGTGCTCTATGACAGAAAGGTTGACATGCTGGTCACTCTGCATGCCTGTGACATAGCCACCGACTTTGCCCTGCACTACGCCATCAACAAGAAAGTTGAGCATATTTTTTCCGTACCCTGCTGCCAGCATGAGATCAATGCCAGAATTAAAAAAGGCGGAGACATGGACATTATGCTCAGCCACGGTATTATCAAGGAGCGGCTTTCCGCCCTGCTGACCGATTCCATCCGAGCGGCAGTTCTGGAGGACATGGGATACAGCGTGGACATGATCGAGTTTGTGGATTTTGAACATTCACCCAAGAACATTATGATCAGAGCCAGAAGAAACGGCAAGCTGTCTGATTCTGGCAGAGAGAAATCACAGGCTCTGTGCGAAAAATACGGCTTCAGCCAGAAGCTTCTGGAGCTGACGGGGAGAGATGAGTAATGGAGAAAAAGCAGATCACAGAAAAAGAGCATCTGGGCTACCAGAAAAAGTGGAGCTTCGTTCAGTGGCTCATAAGCGGTTTCATTAAGCGCAGGTTTAACCTTGATGCCAAAGAATTCTACATTGATGGCCCCTGTATCGTCATTCCCAACCATGTTTCCAACTGGGATCCTCTGCTGGTTGCCATGAGCTTCCCCAAGAAGCAGATGTATTTTGTGGCCAGTGAGCATATTTTCAGATGGGGAATTTTGTCAAAACTGATAAACTGGCTGCTGGCGCCCATTCCCAGACGCAAGGCATCCGTGGGAAGCGATACTGTTATGGCTGTTCTGCGTCATGTAAGAGCGGGTCACTCCATCTGCATTTTCGGCGAAGGTGAGGCCACTTGGAATGGCGTGTCCAACAAGGTGTTTTCTGCCACCGGCAAGATGGTCAAGAGCAGCGGAGCTACGCTGGTGACATATAAGACTGAGGGCGGATATCTCAGTGATCCCCGCTGGGGAAAGACTCTCCGCCGTGGCAGAACCAAAGGCTATGTGGTCAATGTATACAGCCCCGAGCAGCTTAAAGAAATGACTCCTCAGCAGATAAATGATGTTATAAATGCTGACATCTATGAGGATGCGTGGGAGAGGCAGCGCTTTGAAAATCGGAGTTTCAAGGGTAAAAACCTGGCTGTGGGTCTGGAGCGCGGACTGTTCATGTGCCCCAAGTGCGGCAGGATCGGAACTCTCAGCACTCAGAATGATACCCTGTCCTGCGGCTGCGGGCTGAGTGTGCGTTACACCGAAAAGGGTCTTTTTGAGCCGGCAGAGCCTTTTGAAAATTTTCTGCAGTGGGATCTGTGGCAGTATGAAAAGCTTAAAAGCGGTGATTATCCCCACGGAGAGGAGTTTTTTTCCGATGCTGATACTGTTTTAACAAAGGTCACTCAGGATCATGTGCAGAATCAGATAGGCCGCGGAAGATTGAGCATGACAGGGGAAACTCTTGACTGCGGTGAGCTTAGCTTCCCCTTGAGTGATATCAGCCACATGGATATGGTCAATACCCATAAGCTGCTTTTTAAGCGGGATAAGGACTATTTTGAAATTCAGGCCAGCCGTGACAGCTGCCTGAGAAAGTATTTGGCGGTATGGCATAATCTGCAGGTGGCAAATAACGGTTAATTAAGTATCCCCCAAAGCATTGCTTTGGGGGATTATGTCGGTATTTTCAGATAATCTTTAATTCCGAATCGATGTACGAAATATTAATTATTATAAAATGTCCTTGTCATGATTTGACGCTTATGATAAAATAACTCCGCATGCTGTGGTGTGCAGTGTATTATTTTCTTGTAAAAGGTGCTGAAACAGTGAGTAGAAAAATTGATATAAGCCGGCTGTCACCTGAAGAGCTTGAGGCTGAAAAGCTTCGCCGCAGAAAGAAGCTGCGCAGAAGAAAAATAATGACCGTTTTGGACCGTATTTTTGGTGTGTTTCTTGCTACTGGAATTGTTATTGGCTGTGCCGCACTGGCTCTTGAAGGCATAATTATTAAGGGACCCTCTAAGGCTCTTGGGGAGATATTTACCATGACCATGGCAGAGAGCCGCCGTTTTGACTTTATACCCAGAATATTCCTCAGTGCCGAGGAGATGGAAGAGGTACTGATGTTCGCAGGAATGAACTCTGCCGATGTGATGGACAGTTCTCTTATACAGCTTCCCAACGAGGAAGACGTCGCTGAAGCAATTGACTACGGCACGCCCGATGAAGATGGAGACGGCATTATTCTTAAAGAAGTTAAAGGCAACGGCTATGCTGGATATATGCTCATTGTCCTCGACCCAAGCCGCGTTTTTGTTGGAAAGCCTGATACATATGGTGGCGTAGGTCTGACGCTGGAAGAAATGTGCGCCAAGTATGGTGCTGTGGGCGGTATAAATGCCGGCGGCTTCATGGATGACAGCGGCACCGGCCTGGGTGGCTTACCTGACGGTCTGGCTGTTATCGAGGGAGAATATTATAACACGGGTATGACAAGCTGCTTTGCTGGTATGGACATTAATGATCTGCTTTGGATCGGCTACTATTCCTATGAGGATGTTGTGGCTCTGCAGATTCGTGACGGTATTTCCTTTGGCCCCATCCTTTTGCAAAACGGTGCGCTTGTTGACGAAAAGTATCTTAACAGTGGCGTAAATCCCCGTACTGCAATTGGCCAGAGAGGCGACGGCGCAATTCTGATGCTGGTTATTGATGGCCGGCAAGCTCACAGTATTGGTGCAACCTATCGCGACTTGGCTGACATAATGCTGGACTTCGGTGCGGTAAATGCCATTAATCTGGACGGCGGTTCTTCCACCATAATGTGGTATGAAGGAGAGTATGTGAACAGTTGCTCTGCTGCCTACGGCACATCACGTCCGTTGCCCAATGCGTTTTTGATCAAAGCCCAGTAAATCCGTGGGCTGTAATTAACAGCGAAAGGATAGAACGCTAAGTGATAAGAAAGAAAAACAAAGGCAGAAAGATATATTTTATCTTTCTTACCATATATACAGTGGCTCTTTGCGTTGCGGCAGCCGCAGGTTTGAGTTTGGTCTGGGATTATGCCGAGGAATTTGAAGAGGCAAGACCTGAAAACACCATCGATGCATATGTGGCCGAACTGAAGGAAAACCGCTGGATGGACAGTATGAGGGACACTGTTTCAGCCATGGCACATGAGATGCAGTCTGACTCTGAGTGCATTGCGCTTGTCAAGAATATGCTGTCAGGCGACATACAGTATTCACGAATTGCAACAGAGGAGGGCATAGACGGCGTTAGCTATGCTCTCAGCTGCGATGGAAAGAGATTCGGTGTGGTCAGCCTTGTGGAAGACGAAAGCTATGCCGACAAGGTGAAATTTGGTCAGCTGCCTTGGAAAATAGCAAAGGAGAGCTTTGATTTTGACAGGCTATACAGTTCTGTCGAGATAACCGTTCCCGCAACCTTTACCGTTGAACTCAACGGCAATGAGCTGGGCGAGGAGTACATTGTTGAAAAAGACATCAAGCTGGATGTGTTTAAGGACTATTATGAGAGCTGCCCCAACCTTCCTACAAAGGTCACCTACCGTTTTGACAATGTGGTGGGCGAGATAAAGCCTGTTGTCTATGACGAGGATGGCAATGAGTTCATTATCGATGAAAGCATGGGTGATAGTCAGTACATAAGCTACTGTGATGATGCAATGCTGGCTCGTCTCAAGGAATTTGCTTTTGATTTCAGCGACAGATACTTTAATTACATAACCGGTCTGGTTGACCCCGGATACGGCTACCAGCGTCTCGCCACCGTGATGAAGGCCGGGAGCGACCTTGACGAGAGAATGCTGGCTGCTCAGGACGGTCTCAGTTGGGCACATACCCAGAGTCTTGTCATTGAAGATGTAGCTTTGAACAGCGGAATCAACATGGGTGACGGCTTCTATCTTGCGGATATAAGCACTCAGACCCTTACTCTGGAACCCGGAAAGGGTGAAGTGAGAGCCATCCAGAGTTTTAAGCTGGTCGTGCAGGATTCCGCAAACGAGCTCAGAGCACTGATGATGGAACTCTACTAATCGTGTTGAGGTAAGAAATGTACAGTAATTCATGCAAAAGCCATATGGCAGTAGTGCTGCCCTCGCTGAACCCTGATGAAAAATTCGGGGCAGTGGTGGAAGGGCTGCTGGAAAGCGGATTTGAAAAGATTGTCATTGTTGATGATGGCAGCACAGAAGATGAACAGCATTGGTTCAACAGCGCGGCAGAGCATTCCCAGTGCCATGTTCTGCACCATGGAGTAAACAAGGGCAAGGGACGTGCGCTGAAGACCGCATTTGCCTATGTTCTGGAGAATATGCCGGAGGTAAAAGGCGTTGTCACAATTGATGGTGACGGCCAGCATTTGCTTAAGGATATTATCGCCTGTGGAGACAGAATGTTGGAAAATCAGGATAAGGTGGTTCTGGGCTGCAGAAACTTCAATCTTCCTGGAATCCCTGCCAGAAGTGTGGCAGGCAATAAGACCACTGCAAGGCTCTTCCGTATTTGCTACGGAATAAAGCTTTCTGATACTCAGACCGGACTGCGCGCCATTCCTATGAAGTATCTGCCCCGCTTCTGCCGTATTGACGGTGAGCGTTTTGAGTATGAGACCAACATGCTGCTGAATATGAAGCGCATGGGCATAGGATTTATTGAACAGCCCATCGAGACTGTTTATGAAGATGAAAATGTACGCTCTCACTACAATACAGTGAAGGACTCTTTGAGAATCCTTAAAGTAATGATCAAATTCATGCTCAGCTCCTTGGGGTCCACTCTCATTGACCTTGCTGTATTTTATCTGGCGATGCGTTTCCTCGGCGGCTTTTTTGGAGGCTTTGCAGAGCTTGCGGCAACAGTGATTGCAAGAGCCAGCTCTTCATTTGTTAATTTCAGCACTAATAACGCAGTTGTATTTGGCAACGAGGGAAGCTACAAGAGAGCTTTGATCCGCTATTACTGCCTGTGCATCCCACAGATGCTGGTTTCGGCTGGTTTGGTAACACTTATCAATAATCTGTTTGCAAACACGGCTCCTCTTATTGCTACTCTTATCAAATTCGTTGTGGATACTACACTTTTCTTTATCAGCTACCAGATTCAAAGAGAATGGGTTTTCTCATCCAAGAAATAATGAAAAAATCAGCTTCTGTAAAAGGCGCGTTGAGATAAGAAACCATAGGGTTTAAAAATGAAAAATTCCGCCCCA
>CAZYTE010000079.1:0-7632 GCA_964649425.1 uncultured Oscillospiraceae bacterium | reverse complement strand
GTCACCCTGTTCGGTATAGGGATAGGCGCAGCCGATTGCGATGGTAGCGCCAATAAGAGCCCCGCAAACCTCGCCGCAGCGCATTCCGCCGCCCAAGCCCCCTGCTATCATCTTGGAAGTTTTGTCATCCAGGCCGGTAAGTTCAGTGCAGGCCGCAAGTACACTCTGCGCACAGTTAAAACCATTGTCGTGGATCTCCAGTGCCTTATCCTTTAAGCTCATAATATTAGACCTCCGCATTATATTTTTCTTTGAACTGCTCAGCAGAGGAAAGCTGCTCCTCAGCGCTGGCAAGTGTGGTTGTGGTTATATTGTCACCGCCATGGAGCCTCGCAAGCTCATGGCAGCGTCCATCCTTGTCAAGAGGACGCACCTGTGTATAGGTTCTCGCATTCCGCTCCTGTTTTTCGATGACATAGTGGCTGTCCGCCATAGCTGCTATCTGAGGCAGATGTGTAACACAGAGTACCTGCTTGCCAAGAGAAACAGTATAAAGCTTCTCGCCGACTCTCTGGGCTGCAATGCCTGATACTCCGGTGTCTATTTCGTCAAACACCATGGTGCCCACCGGATCGTTTTCCGCAAAAACATTCTTCATTGCGAGCATAATTCGGCTAAGCTCACCACCTGATGCTATTTTTGAAATCCTGCCCGGATCTTCACCGGCATTAGCCGACATAACGAATCTTATCTCATCGCAGCCATGTGAATCAAAGCCGTACTTGTTTTCAAGCGCCTCAAATTCAACCGCAAAGCGGACAGAAGGCATATTAAGCTCTTTAAGCTCACTGACAATTCTATTTTCAAGTTCTGCAGCAGCGGCTTTTCTGTTATTGCTCAATGCGCAAGCCGCCGCTTTACAGAGCTTTATCTGAGAATTCAACTCTTTATCAAGCTTGATGAGCATGTCGTCCGCATACTCTATCTCATCCAGCTTTGCGACACATTCTTCCAAATATGCGGGAAGCTCGTCCACATCCCGTCCGTATTTTCTTTCGAGCTTGTTAAGCTGTGAAATGCGGCTTTCAAGCCTGTCATATTCCTCAGGTGAGAAATCCAGACTATTCTTCAAATCTCTGATCGTTTCCGCGGCATCAGTCAGTGAAAAAACCGCCTCATGGATAGCTGAAGCTGTTGTCTCAAGCTCCGGAGTGATCGCGGCTGCTTTTGAGGTATAGTACTCAGCATTTGATGCCAGAGAGACTGCATTCTCGTCACCTGCATACAGTGCAGAAAAAGCCTGATCCAGGGCTTCCGTCAGTTTTTCAGAGTTTCTGAGAAGGTCTCGCCTGGAAACAAGAGCTTCTTTCTCCCCTGCTTTCAGTTCAGCTTTGCTAAGCTCATCGACCTGATATTTCAGATTTTCACTGAGCCTTGCTTTTTCAAGCTCATCCATTGAAAGCTTTGAAATCTCTTTTTTGATGGAGATAAACTTTTTATACTGAGTTGAAAAATCTTCCTGCAAAGACAGGTCAACGCCAAAACGGTCAAGATACTCCATATGACGCCGCTCATCCATAAGCTGACGGCCATCATTCTGACCGTGAATATCCACAAGTAATTCAGCAAGCTCCTTGAGCTGCGCGGCTGTTACAGGGCTGCCGCATACTCTGCAGGAGCTTTTGCCTTCGGAACTGATGCGTCGTTGTATAATAAGCTCATCATCAGCTTCAATCTCGTTATCTGCAAGCCACGACTCGGCGCCACATAAATCAAAAACGGCAGTAACCGTACCCTTATCCGCGCCGCGGCGCACAAGGTCGCGGCTAACTCGCTCACCAAGTACTGCGCCGATTGAGTCAATAATGATCGATTTACCGGCACCCGTCTCACCTGTAAGCACATTAAGGCCGCGGTTGAAGCAAATATCCGCTTTCTCAATAACAGCTATATTCTCAATGTGTAGTTCATTAAGCATATTTCTGCCTCTCTTTTTAATTAAAACAGCATTTCAATTTCATGGAAGAGATTCAGAGCTGATGCGTTATCACGCATTGCCAGGAATGCGGTATCGTCACCGGAGAGTGTACCGACAAGACCGTCAATATGCATGTTGTCAATTGCCGAACCCGCCGCAGGAGCAAGCCCGGGCAGAGTCTTGATTACCAGAATGTTCTGAGCAACATCGTAGGAAACAACACTCTCCTTGAAGATCTTTCTGATCCTCTGATCAAAATCATCATTGACCTGTACGGCAGCGGAAACATATCTGTACTTCCCGCTGGGACCAAGTTCCTTGATGAGCCTCATGTCCTTGATGTCTCTGGACAATGTTGCCTGAGTGCTCTTAATGCCGCGCTTTGCAAGGGCGTCAAGAAGCTGATTCTGTGTTTCGATGTCCTCAGTGGAAATGATCTCCATGATAACACTCTGTCTACCTGGTTTCATAGGGCACCTCTCTAAGTAAGTTTTTTATATGCTATTTCAAAGAAACTGTTAATACCGAGCTCAACCATTCTCGTATATCGCCGGGATTTTTTTACTCTTATTATATCGCCATTATCCAAATCGAGAACAAAGTTGCCGTCAACCGACAGATATGCTCTTCTGCCGTGCAGTTTTTCCGCAATAACGCTCACTGTGCGCTCAGGGTCAAGCACAAAAGAACGGGCACTCATCATATGCGCGCAAATAGGGCTGATAATTATGTTTTTTGCATCCGGCTCTACAATAGGACCGCCTGCAGACATGGAATAACCTGTGGACCCGGTAGGGGTCGCAAGAATTATACCATCACCGGAAAAGCTGGTTACCTTATCGCCGTCGCACCAGGCATTAAGGCGAATACAATCACCATAGCCATGCATGACCACATCGTTGAGTGCACAGTCCTGAAAGGCAATTTCGCCGTTTCTGATAACTTCAACATCCAGCATCATACGAATACTGTACTCGTTATCCCCTTTGCCGCTCTTACAATAAGAGGAACATTCTCCGGTTCAAGCTCTGCAAGGAAACCTTTTGTGCCGAGGTTCACACCCAGAACGGGAATGTCGTGGTGCTTCATGCTCCTGACAATTGTCAGTAAAGTCCCGTCACCGCCAATAGCCAGAGCGAGGCTGCAGTGATCTTCAACAGTAGAATAACTACTGTATTCAAGGTCGGCAGGAAGAACATCGCTCTCGCCCGGTTTTGCAAATACCGGACATATCGCTGTTTCAAAACCTTCACTTTCAAGAAGATTTTTTATCTGTCTGCTGATATCCAAATTGTTGTCGCGAAATGGATTCGGACAAATTGCAATCATACTACCGCTCCCTAAAGCGCCTTGTGTGAAGCTTCCACAACGGCATGAATATCAATGCACGGTGCATCATAAACACCATTTTTCAAATGGCAAATATATTCTATGTTGCCTTCAGGTCCTTTAATGGGGGAAAAATCCAAACCCATAACACTGAAGCCTATCTCAGGCGCAAATGCAAGAATGTCTCTGACCACTCTTTCATGGACAGCCATATCTCTGACAACGCCTTTTTTTCCGACCTCTTCTTTACCCGCTTCAAATTGGGGCTTGATGAGACACACAAAATCTGCACCGGGTTTTAAAAGCTGTTTAACGGCAGGAAGAACAAGCTTTATGGATATGAAAGAAACATCCATAACCGCAAGATCAAGAAGCTCAGGTATCTGTTCCTCAGTAACATACCGCAAGTTGGTGCGCTCGAGATTGACAACACGCTCGTCATTTCTCAGCTTCCACGCCAACTGGCCATAACCCACATCAACTGCATATACCTTTTCTGCCCCATGCTGCAAAAGCACATCGGTAAATCCACCGGTTGAAGCGCCACAGTCAATACAGTGCAGACCGGCAGGGTCAATAGGAAAAACTTTTAAAGCCTTATCAAGTTTAAAACCACCGCGACTGACAAAAGGCAGAGCATTGCCCCTGACTTCGATTTCCACATCAGGCGCTACTGACATCCCGGGTTTATCAGCTCTTTGTCCGTTCACAAATACAAGACCGCTCATAATAGTGGTTTTTGCGCGCTCACGACTTTCGGTGAAACCAAGATCAAAAACCAACTGATCAAGTCTTACTTTTTTCATTATGATATATCACCTTAAACTATTTCAAGGGCTGCCTCAGCTATCCCCTGAGCATCCATATTGTAATCCCGCAGAAGCTCAGCAACGGTTCCGTGGGCAACAATACCCTCGCCAAGGTTGATCAGTCTGCATTTTTTTATCTCCACTCCATTGGAGCAGCAGGCCGCCAGGATCTTATCGCCCATGCATCCGGCTTTGCACACATCCTCAGGCACAAGGAGTTTTCCGGTTTTCTTAACTGATTCCATGACTTTTTCAAAGCGGTTGGGTTTAAGCATCCCCAGCTTTATAACTTCCGCGGCAACATTTTTCCCGCCGAGAATTTCAGCTGCTTTTAACGCTTCATTTATCATTGTTCCATAGCAGACAATAGTTACATCATTGCCATCACAAACCAGAGTTTCAGGCTCGGTGGAGGAAGCTTTATACAAGCCCTCCCCTCCTCTGGGATATCTCAAAGCCACAGGGCCAGTATGTTCAAAAAGCGATTTTTTCAGCATATCATGGAGCTCAGCAAAGCTTGCAGGACTGTAAATGCTCATACCCGGAACAGAGCTCAAAAAGCTAACATCAAAAACACCGTGATGTGTCTCACCGTCGCTGCCAACCAGACCTGATCGGTCAAGACAAAAAACAGCATGCAGGCCCATCAGCGATACATCGTGAATCAGCATATCGTATCCGCGCTGCATAAAGCTTGAGTAAACCGCAAACACAGGGATCGCACCCTGTTTTGCCATACCCGCAGCCATTGAGACCGCATGGCCTTCTGTTATGCCGGTGTCGATGAAACGCTCAGGATATGCTCTGGCAAAAACATCCAGTCCGGTGCCGGAAGACATGGCAGCTGTGATCGCACAGATTTTATTATTTTCACCGGCAAATTCTGTGAGACTTTTACCGAATGCTTCAGAGAAACTCTCTCGACCCGCCGGAATTTCGCCGGTCACAGGATCAAAGGGACCGACACCGTGGTAAAGTTCGGGGTGTTCCTCCGCATACTTGCAGCCTCTGCCCTTTTGCGTGACAACATGGACAACGACCGGGCCATTGTGGCCTTTGGCCATGCGCAGAACCTTTTCAAGTCGATGTATGTCATGCCCATTAACAGGGCCCAAATAATTCAGCCCCATTGAGCTGAAAATATTGCCGGGCAAAAGTTTGGTTTTTATGCGCTCTTTAAGATCATGGGTAGCGGAATAAAATCTGGGAAACTTACTGAAAACAGCTTTAAACCACAGCTTAAATGTAATATACGCAGGCTTAAGCCTCATCTTCTGAAGCAGACTTGCCGTGCCTCCCACATTGGGATCAATGGACATATCGTTATCATTTATTATTATAACAACAGGCTCGTTGCCTGCAGCTGTGCCGGCCAATCCCTCGAAGGCCAGACCGCCGGTAAGTGCACCATCGCCTATAACCGCCACAACATCATAGTCATCTCCGGCTAAAGTTCTCGCCTTTGCCATGCCAAGGGCAACGGAAACGGAATTGGAAGCGTGACCCGCGATAAAAGCATCGTCATCGCTCTCATATGGTTTTGGAAAACCGGACAAGCCACCGTGCTGGCGAAGTGTGGAGAATCTATCCCGCCTGCCCGTTATGATTTTATGAATATAACTCTGATGACCGACATCAAAGACCAACCTGTCTTTGGAAGTATCATATACTCTGTGCAGGGCAACACTCAACTCAACAGTACCCAGATTGGATGCAAGATGGCCGCCGGTACGCGACATGCTGTCCACCAAAAAAGCCCTGACTTCATCGCAATACTCTTTTACTTCATGATTATTCAGTTTTTTTATGTCATTCGATGAATTGACTTTTTCTAAAACACTCAAAATTATCCCCTAAATTTCTCTAGTTCTTTCTTACAGCCATCTGATCGGCCAGATCCTTCAGGAAATTTGCATTATCAAAGGCTTCATCCAGAACATCTTTTGCAAAACCTGTAAGTCTGTTTACAGTTTCGCTGCAACCCTTTTCGCCCAGCAAGGCCATATAGGTGTTTTTATTCTCCTGTGCATCCGATCCAACGGGCTTACCCAATACGGAGTCGGTACTCAGCACATCCAGCATATCATCTCTGATCTGGAAAGCCATGCCAAGCGCCGCGCCATAATGACCGGCCGCAGCGAGCATACTTTCACTTCCGCCTGCGGCGGCAACACCCATCTGGCAGGCAGCAACAAGCAGGGCGCCGGTTTTCCTGCTGTTTATTTCGGTCAGCTCCTGCTCAGTGAGTTTTTTCCCCTCCCAGCTCATATCCAGATACTGACCGCCGCACATACCATCAAGACCAACCGCGTCAGCAAGGATGCAGGCACATGCCGCTCTCCTGTCAGCCGGAAGCTCACTGCGAAGGATGCTGCCAAAAGCTTCTGCCTGAAGTGCATCTCCGGCAAGTGTTGCGGTGCATTCTCCATAAACCATGTGGTTTGTGGGCATACCGCGCCGAAGCTCATCGTTATCCATACAGGGCAGATCATCGTGGATCAGGCTGTAAGTATGCAGCATTTCAACCGCACAGGCTACAGGCAATGCAGATTTGATATCGCCGCCGCTTATGCGGCAAAATTCAAGCACAAGCATGGGCCTGATCCTCTTGCCGCCTGCAAGCAGACTATACCTCATGGCATCTGCAAGCCCTTTGTGAGGCATATTGTCCGGTGAGCTGAAATAGCTGGCCAACGCTGTGTCGATCAGGTTTTTATATTCAGCGGAAGTCATGCTCTATTCCTCCTCAAAAGGAGTTTCAACAGGCTCCCTGTCAGTTCCTTTTCTAAGTTTTACAACTTTCTGCTCTGCGTCCTCCAGCATTTTTCCGCAGGTGGAAAGCAGAGCTGTCCCCTCTTCAAAAAGTTTGAGAGAATCACTGAGGGGCAAATCACCCTTCTCAAGGTGACGCACTATCTCATCAAGTTTTGCCAGGGATTCCTCAAAGCTGAGTTTCTTTACGGCCATATTAGCCTCCTAATCATCACGAGAAAGAGTCTCAACCAAACAATCGGCTGAGCCATCTGCAAACCTTACATTAATTCTGTCACCGGTGCTCACTGAGTTTACACTTTTAATTGCGTCTCCATGTTTTGTGCTGATCGAATATCCTCTGGACAAAACGCGAAGAGGACTCATGGCATCAAGGGAAGATGCTAAAGCAATAAAACGCTGTTTACTCCGTAAAATATTCTTATCCTGAGCCGCACACAATCTTTCGCCCAGGTGAGTAAGGGATACGCGTCTGTTGTCAATATGTGCAGACGGATCAATGAGAACCCGCTTGGAAAGAAAACTATCGAGTTTTTCAGACAGACGAAGAATTTTTTTGTCAACAGCCTGATCGGCTCTGATCTGCAAGCCATCCAGCAGCTCCGAAACCTCTCTCCAGTCCGGTACAACAAGCTCAGCAGCATTGGAGGGCGTTGATGCTCTCACATCGGCAACATAGTCAGAGATCGTAACATCAGGCTCATGTCCTACAGCAGAAACCACAGGTATATCAGACGCAAAAATCGCTCTAGCAACGCGCTCATCGTTAAAGGCCCACAGATCTTCAATAGAGCCACCGCCTCT
>CAZYTE010000078.1:0-7698 GCA_964649425.1 uncultured Oscillospiraceae bacterium | reverse complement strand
TGGCCCAGAATGTGGTTAATGAGGGAAGACTTTCCCACATTGGGCTTGCCGATAACGGCAACTCGGATAAAGTCATCTTCCTCCTCTTCCTCTTCTTCCTCGGGGAAGTACTGCAGGCAGGCATCCAGCAAATCGCCGGTGCCGTGGCCGTGGACGGCAGAGACGGGAATGGGGTCGCCCAGGCCCAGCGAGTAAAACTCATATATGCCAACATCAGTGCTTCCGGTGGAGTCAGCCTTGTTGACCGCCAGCACGACGGGCTTTTTAGAACGCTGCAGCATATGGGCAACATCCTCGTCCGCAGCCGTCACACCGGTACGCAGGTCGGTAACCAGCACGATAACTGTGGCCGAGTCAATGGCGATCTGAGCCTGCTCACGCATGAACATGAGTATCTCGCTGTCGGTGCTGGGCTCAATACCACCGGTATCTACCATATCAAATTTTCTGCCGCACCACTCGCACTCGGCATAAAGTCTGTCGCGGGTGATGCCGGGGGTATCTTCAACAATGGACAAACGCTGGCCCACAAGGCGGTTGAAGAGCATGGACTTACCAACATTGGGTCTGCCCACTATTGCAACAAGAGGTCTTGACATTGCTTTCCTCCTTAATTGTATCTGTAATACTCCGTATCTTCAGTATTGCGCTCCGGCAGTCTGATTTCAGGCAGCTCGCCGCTGATGGCATCCCAAAGAGCAAAGCCATCCTGCTCCACAGGGTAAATTGCCCTGCCAAGAGCCCTGGATGCCTGCTCCAGAGTCACATCATCCAGAAAGTCCATTTCCTGACGGCGCAGCATATTCTGGGATATGAAGATGCGCTCGCCAAGCGGCTTTTCTTTAAGCTGCCCAATCAGGTCGCCGCCGGTAATAAGGCCGGTGACATCAATACTGTGACCGAAAAAGTCATTTTCTATAACATAAACATTTCCCTGAAGCTTGGGGTACTTTTCCTTTGCAAGCTCAAGGAGCTTTTCAAAAAACACACCGGTGGACGCGCCGGTGGCAATGGTAAAGGGCACATAGTCCGGTTCATCGGAAAGCTTCAGCGCGGAGCGGAACTCCGTCTCCATCAGTCTGAGCATACCCACTCCGTTTTCAAGCTGAGTGTACTCCTCATAAAACTCGTCTGCCGGTATCTCTCTGCCTGCCTTCAGATACAGCTCGTCGCCGCAGAAGAAAATGCGGCTGCCGTACTTTTTAAGGCACTTGTCGCCAAAGGCTGTGACCTGATCCAGAGTCTTTGCTGCAAGCTCAGGGCTAAAGGGAGTGAGAGGATACAGTCCCTCGCGGTACTTGGTAACACCCAGAGGCACAATGGAAACGCTGTGCACCGCAGGATACATGGCGGACAGATCCTCCATGGTCTTTGTAAGCTGCTGACCGTCGTTGAGCCCGGGGCAGCAGACTATCTGGCAGTTCATGGTAATGCCGGCCTCAGCAAAGCGGCGCATCACTTCAATGCTCTTGCCTGCAAACTTGTTGCGCAGCATCATGCAGCGAAGCTCCGGGTCGGTGGTGTGCACAGACACATTTATGGGGCTGATGTGCAGGTCGATAATGCGCTGTATCTCCCTGTCGGAGAGATTGGTGAGAGTGATGTAGTTGCCCATGAGGAAGCTGAGTCTTGCGTCATCATCCTTGAAATACATGGTCTTTCGCATGCCCCCGGGCAGCTGGTCGATGAAGCAGAAAACGCAGTTGTTGGCGCAGGAGCGGGGCGCATCCATCAGGTAGCTCTCAAAATCCAGACCCAGGTCTCCGCCCTCGCATTTTTCAATTTCCAGTTCATACTCCGTACCGTCAGCCCGGCGCAGAAGGACCGAAAGCTTTGTATCGTAGGCAAAGAACTTATAGTCCAGCACATCGTGTATTTTATTGCCGTTTATTTCGAGCAGCATATCGCCCACATTGGCTTTACCGCACAGGGGGCTGTCGCTGTCAATAGACTTAATAATATTTTCCATTTAAAATCGTCCTAAAGATGGCAAAAGGAGGAAAGGTTCTCCTCTCCTCCTCAAGCATTTTTACTTGCCTTCCTCAACATTGACGACCACGCGACCCTTGTACTGACCGCAGGCCTTGCAGGCGCGGTGAGGCATGCAGAATGCGCCGCAGTTGGGGCACTTGACTACGCCGGGAGCGGTGAGCTTCCAGTGGGAAGAACGTCTCTTATCACGTCTTGCTCGGGATGTTTTTCTCTTAGGTACTGCCATGTTGACACCTCCTGATAACGGCTGTTTTGAGCAGCTCTAATATAATGAATTTCTATTTATCCAAAAGCTGCTCAAGCACAGCAAATCTTGGATCAATTTTCTTCCGGCACCCACAGGGGCCCAGGTTGAGATTTTTGCCGCATTCAAAGCACAGACCCTTGCAGTCCTCATCGCAGAGGAACTTGCTGTCCATATCCAGAATGAAGCAGGTGGAAAGGATTTCGCTCAGATCAATTTCGTCACCCTCAAGGATGAAAAGCTCGGGGTTTACTCCGGTGTCCTCCTCCACGATGGTGGCATCGAGCTCTGTGAGCTTGGTGTTTTCAAACTCAGCTCCGCAGCGGTCGCACACGCAGGTCATTTCAGCGGTGATCGTTCCTGTGAGATGGAGAACGCCTGCCTCATTTTTGACCTGACCTACCGCATAGGGAGCACTTTTGTATCCGGCCACAGAGGGAAAGTCCAGCCTGTCCGTCTCCAGCTCGCAGCTGAAAGGAACGGAGCCGCCGGGTATTTCAATTATTTCTCTCAAGTCAAGCCGCATACAGCACCTCGCCACGTTTGCCCTGCTGGGCATTTGATTATGGGCGTAATTATCCCATTAATCTAACAATGTCAGCCTTGATATTATAGTTGAACTGTCAGGTCTTGTCAACACAAATTTTATATAGTATAATCGGAAAAACTGGATTTTTTCAATATTTTTTTCGAAAGGTTTCCATAAGGCTATGAAGGAACTGATTATTAAGGATAACGATGCCGGTCAGCGTCTCGACCGTTTCGTGGGAAAAGCGGTTCCGCTGCTGCCGGAATCACTTTTGCAGAAGTATATCCGCCTGAAAAGAATAAAAGTCAACGGCAAGGGCGCCAAGCGCGACACCCGTCTCAGCCGCGGCGATGTTCTTCAGCTTTACATCAATGATGAATTTTTTGAAAAGCCCAGAGAGGAAAACTCCTATCTCAAAGTGGGCACTCCCCGTCTGGATATAGTCTACGAGGATGAAAACATCCTGCTGGTTGACAAAAAACCGGGAGTTCTCTGCCACAGTGCAGGTGTCTGGGATTATAACACGCTTATAGCCAATATTCAAGCATATATGGCCCAAAAGGGCGAGTGGCGGCCCAAGGAGGAAAACTCCTTTGCCCCCGCTCTTTGCAACCGCATCGACCGCAATACCGGCGGCATTGTAATAGCGGCAAAGAATGCTGAGGCCCTGCGTATACTCAATGATAAGATTCGCGACAGGGAGATTGAAAAGTATTATCTCTGCGCTGTCCAGGGAAAGCCTAAGCCCGCCAGCGGCAGGCTGGAGAATTTCCTGTTCAAGGACGCCAACAGGAATCAGGTGTATATCAAAAACAGACCTGAGCCCGGCGCAAAGACCGCAATAACCGAGTATAAGCTGCTGTGCAGCAAGGGCGCCCTGTCTCTTGTTGAGTGCAGGCTGCTCACCGGCAGAACTCATCAGATAAGAGCCCAGATGTCCCACGCAGGCTGGCCCCTGTTGGGTGACGGAAAATATGGCTCGGAGCGCTTCAACAAGGAATTCGGTGAAAAAGGGCAGGCACTCTGTTCATATAAGCTTGAGTTTGCCTTTCCCACCGATGCGGGCATCCTAAATTACCTGAGGGGCCGCTGTTTTTCGGTTGATAAGGTTGATTTTGCACAGAAGTATTTTGGCATCGACAGTATTGATTTTTAATTGAGGTCTCATATATGTTAAAGCTTCTTACAAAACTTTTTGTGAAAGACCCTGAAAATGTATCCGACCCCAAGGTTCGGCATGCCTACGGAAACCTCTGCGGTTTTTATGGCATTTTCCTGAACCTGCTGCTTTTTGCAGGCAAGTATTTTGCAGGCTTTGTCTCCGGCTCCGTGGCCATCATGGCGGACGCTTTCAACAACCTGTCCGACGCGGGCTCATCCGTCATCACACTGCTGGGCTTTGCCATGTCCGCGAAAAAGCCTGATCCGGAGCACCCCTTTGGTCATGGCAGAATTGAATACCTGGCTGGCCTTGCGCTGGCTGCCCTGATCATATTCATGGGATTTGAGCTGGGCAAAAGCTCCTTTGAGAAAATCCTCGATCCCCAGCCTGTGGAGGCGGGGCTGCTGCCCGCTCTCATCCTTGTGGCGTCCATACTCATTAAATTCTACATGAGCCTGTATAACCGCAAAATCGGCAAAAAGATCAACTCTGCCGCCATGCAGGCCACCGCGACTGATTCCCTTTCCGACGCGGTATCCACCACTGTGGTTCTGGCCGCAATGGGTGTGCAGGTACTGTTTAATGTAAACATCGACGGTTATGCCGGTCTGGCTGTTGCGGTATTCATTGTGATCGCAGGCTTTAACGCCGGAAAAGAAACCCTTTCTCCCCTGCTGGGTCAGGCCCCCGACAAGGAGCTTGTGCAGGAAATTGAGAAAATTGTCCTGTCCTACCCGGAAGTTGTTGGTATCCATGACCTGATCGTCCATGATTACGGCCCGGGCAGACTGATGGTATCCCTCCACGCGGAGGTTGACGGAAGCGGCAATATTTTCCTGCTGCACGATGCCATCGACAATGCGGAAAGGGACATCAAGGAGCGTTTTGGCGCTGTCACCACCATACACATGGATCCCATAGAGGCTGATAATACCGAAATTGCACAGATGCGTACAGCTGTTGCCGACAAGCTTCAGGAAATTGACCCCATCATCACGATCCACGATTTCCGCATGGTTCCCGGCGCCACTCATACCAACCTTATTTTCGATGCGGTTATTCCCGCTGATTTCAGGCTTAGCGACAGCGAGCTTACCGAGCAGATAAAAGATCTTGTCCACTGCACATGGCCTGACCGCTATGCCGTAGTTGAGATAGATCATTCATACATATAATGTGAGTAATGCTATGCAAAGAGACAATATTTTAGATATTTTCAAAGGTTTGGCTATAATGGCCATTGTCGAGTGCCACGCTGCGTGGGTGCTGCCTGTAAGCGGTATGGAAATTGCGGAATTCACTCTCTCTTATAGTGTAGTAGGTTTTGTTTTCGCTGCCGGTTACCTTTTCAAGGGCATCTCGGACAGTCGCCAGCTTTATTCCGCTATCGGAAGAAGATTTGTCAAGCTGTGGTACCTGTATTTTGCTTACAGTGCCGCTATGCTGCTTTTGAACCCTGTGCTGCTGAGGCTGCAGATCCTCGGCGAGGCCGACCGTGTCTGGGTGCAGCGCGGTTTCTATCAGGCACTTATAATGCAGGATGAGCAGAGACTCATATATCCCATGTGGTTTGTGCCTATGTTTCTTATTACTTCCTGCCTGTTTACCGGAGCCTTTGCCTTTGCCGAAAGGCAGAAGCACAAGCTTCTGTGGCATTGCGCCATGGTGCTGGTTTGCGCTCTGGCCGGATTTTACGCTCAAACCATCGAGTTTTATCCGCCGTATTATGCAGACGCTTCCCTGCTGTGCGTACCTATCATGTATCTTGGCTATATAGCGGGTCGGCATAAGGAAAAGCTGGATCATATCCTCAATTGGTGGGGCACAATCATTGCTGCGGCCTTCGTGCTGTGGGTCGTCATGCAGGATCTGGGAAGCATCGAGCTTTCCAGTCATAAAATAATAAGCCCCGTGTTATTCTATCCCACAGCGTTTGCGGGAATATATATGGCCATGAGCGCATCCCGCCTTATTGCCCGTATCCCCAAGCTTTCCGGTATGCTCGCCTGTGCAGGCCGAAACAGCTTCCACATCATGGCGCTGCACCTCTTTGTCTTTAAAATCATAGATGCCCTCTGGGGCCGTATTCAGGGCATCAATCCAGCGGTATATCAGCAGTTCCCCGCCGCCTTTGATTTCTGGCCGGTCTACACAATACTCGGTACCGCGATTCCCATTGCCCTTGCTGAGACCGGCAGGCGCATCCTCGCCCGTCTTAAAGCAAGAAACTTAGTACATCAATAATTTTTTAGGAGATAAACATGCTTTCTGTAAACGACCTTTCAATGCACTTCGGTTCTTCCGTGCTGTTTTCCAAAGTAGACCTGCAGTTCACCGCAGGCAACTGCTACGGCATCATCGGTGCAAACGGAGCCGGCAAATCCACTTTCATCAAGATCATTTCCGGCGACCTTGAGCCCAGCTCCGGCAGCATCGTCCTCGACCCCAAGCGCCGTATGTCGGTTCTCAAGCAGAACCAGAATATGTACGACGATTATTCTGTCCTCGACACCGTTATCATGGGCAACCAGCGTCTTTATGATCTGGGCAAGGAAAAGGACGCTCTGTACGCCAAGGAGGACTTCTCCGATGAGGACGGCATAAAGGCAGCTGAACTGGAGGAAGAGTTTTCCGAGCTTGGAGGCTGGGAGGCCGAGAGCGACGCAGGCCGCATCCTGCAGGGTCTGGGCGTGGATACCGAACACCACTATACTCAGATGAGCGACATGGACCCCCGCCTGAAGGTTAAGGTCCTGCTTGCACAGGCACTCTTCGGCCACCCCGATGTTATTCTGCTGGACGAGCCCACCAACAACCTTGACCTTGCAAGCGTGGTCTGGCTTGAGGACTTCCTGATGGATTACGAGGGCACTGTTCTGGTGGTCAGCCATGACCGCTACTTCCTCAACAACGTCTGCACCCACATCGTTGACATTGACTACGGCAAGATTAAGATGTATGTGGGCAACTACGACTTCTGGTACGAGTCCAGTCAGCTGATCCAGCGCCTCATCAAAGATCAGAACAAGAAGGCCGAGCAGAAGATCCAGGAGCTGCAGACCTTCATCGCCCGCTTCTCCGCAAACAAGTCCAAATCCCGTCAGGCAACCTCCCGCCGCAAGCTGCTGGATAAAATCACCGTTGAGGAGCTGCCTGCCTCCAGCCGCCGTTACCCCTGGGTTGGCTTCAAGGCTGAGCGTGAGCCCGGTAAGGACAGACTGTTTGTTACCGATATAAGCAAGACTGTTGACGGCGTGAAGCTCCTCAACAATGTGAGCTTTATCGTAGGTAAGGAAGATCGTATCGCCATCGTCGGCAAAAATGAGCTTGCCATCACCATGCTCTACAAAATACTCATGGGTGAGGAAGAGCCCGATACCGGCTCCGTCAAGTGGGGCGCTTCCATCACTCCCACCTACTTCCCCAAGGATCACAACAGTTACTTTGAAAACTGCGACTTTGACCTTATTGAGTGGATGCGCCAGTTCTCCGAAGACAAGCGCGAGAGCTACCTGAGAGGCTTCCTTGGCCGTATGCTTTTCTCCGGCGATGATGTCTACAAGAATGTAAAGGTCCTCTCCGGCGGTGAAAAGGTCCGCTGCATGCTGAGCAAAATGATGCTCTCCGGCGCAAACTTCCTTGTGTTTGACCAGCCCACCAACCACCTTGACCTTGAGAGTATCGCCGCTCTCAACAACGGTATGGAGGCTTTCAAGCATAACATCATCTTCTCCTGCCATGACCATCAGCTGACCCAGACCGTTGCAAACC
>CAZYTE010000077.1:0-7788 GCA_964649425.1 uncultured Oscillospiraceae bacterium | reverse complement strand
CCTTGCGGCGTGGACACAATACTTTTCACACTGAGTCTCCTGAGGGCATACACGTCCGCAGATGGCTGGCAGGGAGCTGGTGAGAGCGATGACCTGATATGCACCCTCAAAATCACCTTCGGCAACTTTCTGGATGAATTCAGGAATGTGGATACATACGGGACAGCCGGTCATACAGGGCTTCTTGCGGCAGTTAAGACAGCGCATGGCCTCTCTGATGGCATCGTCCTCGGTGTAGCCGGTGGCTACCTCATCAAAATTCTTGATACGAACATCAGCATCCTGATGAGGCATTATATTTTTATGTCTGCTAGAATTCAGCATGACGAATACCTCCGCTTAGTCTGCAATATGTGCAGGATTCTTAGTTACATCTTTGGCTCCAGGCTTGCCTTGCGACCCAGGAGACTCTCATAGCGATTGAGCGCATCGGCCTCTGCCTGAGCAAAAAGCTTTTCCGCACGCTCGGGATGCTTGAGCTCCAGTGAGGAATAACGAACCTCACCGCGCAGGAACTTACCGTAATCCTCGGTGGGCCTGCTGCTGTCAATGGACAGGGGATTGCGGCCTTCTTTTACAAGTCTGGGGTCAAAGCGAAGCAGATTCCAGTAACCTGCACGCACTGCCTTCTTCATTTCCGGCATGGACTGGTTCATGCCGGCACGGATGCCGTGGTTAATACAGGGGGCGTATGCAATGATGAGGGACGGACCGTCATAGCTCTCAGCCTCGCGAATTGCCTTGAGGGTCTGGGCGGGGTTAGCGCCGATCGCAACCTGAGCTACATAAACATGACCGTATGTCATTGCGATCTGAGCAAGATCCTTCTTGCTGGTTGATTTACCGGCTGCAGCAAACTGAGCGACCGCACCGGGAGGTGTTGCCTTGGAGGACTGGCCGCCGGTGTTTGAGTAAACCTCGGTGTCAAATACAAGAACATTGACATTTTCGGTAGAAGCCAGAACATGGTCAAGGCCGCCATAACCGATATCATATGCCCAACCGTCACCGCCGAATATCCAGATAGAGGGCTTGGCAATAAGATCGGTGTTCTCCGCCACAAATGCTGCATCTGCATTGCAGGTATTAGCCTTGCAAAGCTCTACCAAATCCTGACCCTCATGCTCTGCGGCGGGAGTTTCCATAGCGTCCAACCACTTCTGAGCGGCTGCCTTGAACTTGTCGTCCCCGGCAAGTCTCTCAACAGCGGAGCGCATCTGAGCGCGGCGGGTGCGCATGGAGATCGCCATGCCGTAACCGTACTCCGCGTTATCCTCGAACAGGGAGTTAGCCCACGCGGGGCCATGGCCATTGCCGTCAACCGTGTAGGGAGTGCTGGGTGCGCTGCAGCCCCAGATGGAGGAGCAGCCGGTGGCATTTGCAATAAACATGCGTGAACCAAAGAGCTGAGTAACCAGCTTTGCGTAGGGAGTCTCGCCGCAGCCGGGGCATGCGCCGGAGTACTCCAGCAGAGGCTGAAGAAACTGAGAATCTCTCAGATTGTTACCATCGGTCTTGTATGCTTCTGCATTTGCCTTCGCGTACTCAAATACTCTCTGCTGCTCGTCAACAACGCTGTCAGCAGGTACAAGCCTGAGAGCCTTGTTGCGAGCCATGCACATTTCAACGCAGGAACCACAGCCGGTGCAGTCGGCAGCGGAAATTGCGATCATAAAGCGCTTGCTTTCATCACCCTTAAGTTCAATGCTGGAAGCGCCGGAGGCCGCTGCGGTCTCTTCGGAAAGGACGAAAGGACGAATTACTGCGTGGGGGCAGACAGTAGAGCACCAGTTACACTGGATGCATTCAGTGGGATCCCAGGTGGGGACTTCGGCTGCGACACGGCGTTTTTCAAATGCGGCAGTGCCGGCAGGGATTTCACCGCCAACAGTTCTGACAAAGCGGGAAACAGGTATCTTGTCACCGCGCAGGTGATTGGAGGGTGAGAAAATGTTATTGAGATAATCGGTCTGAGCATCATCGCGGCCGCAGAAGACTTCAACATCGCTGCTTTCATCAGAAGCCGCTGCCCAGCTTTCAGGAACATCAACAAGTTTATATCCGCTCTTGCCCGCCTGGACAGCGTCAAGGTTCATCTTGACAACGGCTTCACCCTTGCGGCCATAGGTCTTTACAATGCTGTCTTCCATATACTTTACAGCGTCATCCATGGGGATAATGTTGCTAAGAGAGAAGAAAGCGGACTGAATGATAGTGTTGATGCGGCCCTTGAGCTTGATTTCGCGAGCAAGACCCGCTGCGTCACAGGTATAGAATCGGACATTATTCTGAGCAATATAACGCTTTACATCAGCAGGCAGGTGCTGTTCCAGCTCATCACCCTCCCAGGGGCAGTTGAGAAGAAAGATACCGCCGGGCTTAACATCCTGAACCATGTCATAACGGCCGATATATGCAGGATTGCCGCAGGCTACAAAGTCAGCGTTGCCTACATAATATGCGGATCTGATCTTATTATCACCGAAACGCAGGTGGCTGATGGTCAGGCCGCCGGATTTCTTGGAGTCATACTGGAAGTAGGCCTGAACCTTCTTGTCGGTATGGTCGCCAATGATCTTGATGGTGTTTTTGCAGGCACCTACCAGACCATCCGCGCCCAAACCCCAGAACTTGCATGCCACAGTGCTGTCCTCACGGGGAACACTGAGGGGCTTTGTTACCAGAGACAGATGAGTAACATCGTCGTTAATGCCAACTGTGAAGCCGCGCTTGGGCTCGTCAGCACAAAGGTTATCATAAACAGCCAGAATATCATCGGGAGTGGTATCCTTGGAGCTGAGGCCGTAGCGTCCGCCAATGACCATAATTCCGGCGCGGCTGCTGACAGCGATGGTGGAAGCCACGTCCAGATACAGAGGCTCACCGGGAGCACCGGGCTCCTTGGTGCGGTCAAGAACGGCAATGCGTTTTACAGTTTCAGGCAGTACAGAGAGGAAATGCTTTGCAGAGAAGGGACGATAGAGACGGACAGTCACGATACCCACCTTGCGGCCAATGGAGTTTAGATAATCAACAGTCTCCTCGGCAGTGCCGCAGACAGAACCCATGGCGATGATGACATCCTCGGCATCGGGTGCACCGTAGTAATTGAATGGCTTATAGTTGGTGCCGCACTTGGCGTTGACCTGATCCATGGCATACTCAACTACATCAACCATGCGCTCATAATTCAGGTTGCAGGCTTCTCTGTGCTGGAAGAATATCTCCGGAGCCTCAGAAGAACCACGGCTGAAGGGATGTGCGGGGTTATTAGCGTTGGCCCGGAAGCGCTTGATAGCGTCCCAGTCAACCATTTCTTTCAGATCCTCGTAATCCCAGGCTTCAACCTTCTGGATCTCGTGGCTGGTGCGGAAACCATCAAAGAAGTGCATTACAGGCAGGCTGCCCTTGATTGCGGAAAGATGGGCAACTGCAGCCAGATCCATAACTTCCTGAGGGCTGCCGGAGGCAAGCATGGCAAAGCCCGCAGAGCGGCAGGACATAACATCGGAATGATCACCGAAAATAGACAGCGCGTGGGAAGCGAGTGAACGAGCGGCCACATGGATAACACCGGGCAGCATTTCACCGGCTACCTTATAAAGGTTGGGGATCATCAGAAGAAGACCCTGAGAAGCGGTGAAAGTGGTGGTGAGAGCACCGGTGGAGAGGGAGCCGTGGAATGCACCGGCGGCGCCGCCCTCGGACTGCATCTCAACAATATTAACCGGCTGGCCGAAAATGTTCTTTTTATCAACAGATGCCCATACATCAGCATGCTCTGCCATAACAGACGAGGGAGTGATGGGATAGATTGCGGCAACCTCAGAAAAGGCATAGGCTACATGTGCGGCAGCCTCGTTGCCGTCCATTGTCTTCAGTTTACGCATCCTTCTCTCCTCCTTTCTTCAGGGCTTTGATCTGCATATAGTTGTGTTCGGGAACTTCATATTCGTAGATTGCATTTCTGGAGCATACATAGGTGCAGATATGGCAGTTTTCGCAGCTCTTGCTGTCGATAACAGCTCTGCCGTCGATCATACGGATAAATCCGTTGGGGCAGTTATCTGCGCAGTCGCCGCAGCCGATGCAGCCATCGCCGCAAACGGTCTGACGGACAAGGAGGTTGTCCTGAGAGGCGCAGGGAACCAGCTTTGCTCCCTTGTAGTCCACAATAACAGGCAGCTCGTAGGGGCAGGCACGCATACAGTCACCACAGCCTACGCATTTATCAGGATTGATCCTGGCAGTGCCGTCAACGATTTCAATTGCATCATAACGGCAGACCCTGACACAGTCACCAAATCCTGCACAGCCATAGCTGCACATACCCTCCAGCTTGCCAAGTCTGAAGGCTTCGGCACAGCTTTTCGCACCCGCTGCAGTGTAAGCTTCGTTAAGCTTCTTGCCGCCGCGGCATCGGATAAAGGCAACATTATCCTTGTTCTTTGTGAGATCATGATATGTATCGAGAATGATCTTCTTTCTGCAGGCCATTGTACAGGCGATGCAGCCGACACACTTGGAGTAATCAATAACCGCGCAGTTATCAACAACAGAAATCGCGCCCTCAGGACAGGCCTTGGCGCAGTCCTCACAGCCGACACAGCTCCAGGGGCAGGATGCATAAGCCTTCTCTTCAGCGTCCTTGTTTGCACATGGTACAAAGTTAGTGGCGTCATCGGGAACCGCGATTATCAGCTTTTGTACACAGCTGTCAAAGCAGGCTCCGCAGCCGTTGCAAAGTTCAGCATTGATTCTAACAAGGCCGTCTTCAACAACAATAGCGTTAAAGGTACAGGTCTTTGCACAGTCACCGCAGCCAACGCAGCCATATTTGCACTCATTATCGGAAAATCCTGCTTTGACTGCAGCCTCACAAGTCTCAAAGCGCTCATGTCTGCCGTGACCGGAGCCATTGCAGCCGCATTTGATAAATGCTTTCAGATGTTTTGCGGGCAGAATCTCTCTGCCGGCGACAGCAGCGATTTTTTCTATAGCCCCGTCATTGCAGGCAGGACAGATATTGACGGCAGCGCCATCAACTATTGCGGCAGCACATTCTTCGCAGGAGGAATAACCGCATCCTCCGCGGCCTGCACAGTTTGTTCCGGGCAGAATTGCCAGAATGGAAGCAACACATTCTTTGTTATGCATTTCAACCATCACGCCTTTCCTGTTAGTATTTTGTCAATACTACTATTTTTTGGGGATACTGTCAACTTTTTTGAGTTCTGAACAAGCTGGATTTCAACTATTTTGGCAGTCTTTCACAAAAGCTTATTAAATTCATGTGAAAAGATTGTGTTTTTAAATATGAACATTAAATAAAATTTTTCTAATGTGCAGACAAAGCAAAAAAATAGTGCTAAAATAGCTCTTGTGTAATAGAAAACGCCGCAGTAAAAACTGCGGCGCTATGGCACTCCCGGCGCGATTCGAACGCGCGACCTTCCGCTTAGGAGGCGGATGCTCTATCCTGCTGAGCTACGGAAGCAAATCTTAAACAAGCCTTGATATTCTACCGCATAAATCAGGCTCTGTCAATAAATACTTGGTTACAGAAGGGGAAGCAATGTTAAAGCTTAAGAACATTAAAAAGGAGTATATCGTTGGTGACAACACTGTTCATGCTCTGAAGGGTGTAGATCTTGAATTCAGAGAAAATGAGTTTGTTGCAATCCTGGGTCATTCAGGATGCGGTAAGACTACGCTCCTTAATATTATCGGCGGTCTGGATCAGTACAGTTCCGGTGATCTTGTTATAAACGGCAAGTCCACCAAGAATTTCTCAGATAGTGACTGGGACGCTTATCGAAATCACTCTATCGGCTTTGTTTTCCAGTCTTATAATCTTATTCCTCACCAGACAGTTCTGTCCAATGTTGAGCTTGCTCTGACCCTGTCCGGTGTTGCTCCGTCTGAGCGTAAGGCGAGAGCGATTGAAGCTCTGGAAAAGGTTGGTCTGGGTGACCAGATCCATAAGAAGCCTAATCAGATGTCCGGCGGCCAGATGCAGCGTGTAGCCATTGCAAGAGCTCTGGTTAATAACCCTGATATTTTGCTTGCTGACGAGCCTACCGGTGCGCTGGATTCAGACACTTCCGTGCAGATCATGGAGATCCTCAGAGAGATTTCCAAGGATAAGCTTATCATAATGGTTACCCATAACCCTGAGCTTGCCGACACTTATGCAGGCCGCATAATCCGCTTGAAGGACGGTTTGGTGGTGGGTGACACCATGCCTTATGAATCCGGTGTTGAGGAAGACGGTAAAAGAGGCGTTGGAAAGAAGCCTTCCATGAGTTTTTTCACCGCTCTGGCTCTTTCCACCAACAACCTGCTTACTAAAAAGGCAAGAACTCTGCTGACTGCATTTGCTGGAAGCATCGGTATCATCGGCATTGCGCTTATAATGTCCCTCTCAAATGGTATTCAGACCTACATAGACAAGGTTCAGCAGGATACGCTGTCCAGCTATCCCATAACAATTGAAGCTGAAACAATGGATATGACAAGCATGATGAGTTCGCTTATGGGTGTTCAGGCAGAGGCCATTGAGAATAAGCATGACAAGGACGCGGTTTATTCAAGCACCATCATGTATGATATGATGAACTCCCTTGTTTCCGCTGAAAAGCAGACAAACAACCTTAAGGCATTCAAGGAGTATCTGGAAAGCGATGATTCCGAGATATCCCAGTATGTCAGCTCTGTGCAGTATTCATATGATTTTGACATGAATCTGTATGCAGAGGATTCTAACGGAGATATAGTAAAAACCGATATCGTTGATTTGCTTCAGTCAACCATGAGTGAGGTCTACGGCGGAGACTACAGCGCATTCTTCTCCACCTACGGTTCCATGTATTCTGTTGCCAATGTCTGGCAGGAAATGCTGCCCGGAGAGAACGGTGAGAGCATCCATCCCATCTTAAAGGAACAGTACGATCTCCTTTATGGTAAGTGGCCCGAAGAATATAATGAGGCAATTCTTGTTGTTGATAAGAACAACGAAGTTTCTGACCTCGTGCTTTATTCTCTCGGCTTAAAGCCCACCGGCAATATTGCCGGCGAGATGGAAAGCTTCATGGCTCAGGAGACAGTTGAGACAGAGGCCGAGAGCTGGAGCTATGAGGATGTCTGCGGCAGAACCTTCCGCTATATTTTCCCGGCAGACGAGTATCGTTATGATGAGGAAAAGGAAGAGTATGTGAATATGGCTGAGGAAGAGCTTGGCCTGCGCACACTTTTCAATAATGGTCTGGAAGTTAAAATCGTCGGTGTTATACGCCAGAATGAGGACGCGGTTGCCGGTATGATGACCGGCGCTGTTGGCTATACTCATGATTTTGTAGAGTATATTATGGCCGAGGCGGAGAAAAAAGAACTGGTTGCAAATCAGCTGGCGGACACATCTGTTGATGTTTTCAACGGTCTTCCCTTTATCGGTGATGATGAAACACTGAATAGCGACAGAAAGACCCAGGCTGCGAAGGATTATATTGCCAATGCAACTGATGAGCAGATAGCAGATGTCTACATTGAGCTTATGTGCATTCCCGAGGAAAGCTATGTAGAAGAAATGCTTGATGAGCAGCTGGGAGATATGGACAGAAAAGACATCGAGGAGATGATTCTTGACTTTAACCCGGGATATGCTTCCATGCTTGAGCAAATGGACGATAAAACCTTAGACAAGTTCATGCGCCAGTCCATGACTCAGACCATAAATGAGCAGTATGCGGTTCAAATGAAGGGACTATACTCTAAGCTCTCTGACCGTGC
>CAZYTE010000076.1:0-8184 GCA_964649425.1 uncultured Oscillospiraceae bacterium | reverse complement strand
AATATCAACTCCTTATTTAGCAATCTTGCTATATAGCATTATAGCAAAATAATATGTGTTTGTCAATGGGAAGGGGGGCGCCGTAAAATTGAGCGTTGCACCTTTTAACGATTTATCCAAGAGGTATGCATTTCGTTAACTTTATTCGGCTTGCCTTGTTTGACCTGCTGTGATAATATAACTGCATCTTATTTTCAGAAACGAGAATCTTATGGCAAACATAATTGAAATAACAGATTTTTCAGCCCCTGAGCTTGATATTTACGCAAGGCTGACGGAAAACCAGCTCATAAACAGAGCAAACCCCGAAATGGCAATGTTCGTTGCCGAGAGCCCTGTTGTGATAGAACGGGCATTGGACGCCGGCTGTGTTCCTGTTTCCTTTCTCATGGAGAGCAAGCACGTTGACGGAAAGGGCCGTGAGCTCATTGCGCGCTGCGGAGATGTTCCGGTTTTTGCGGCTGAGCTTGAGGTTTTGACCCAGCTTACCGGTTTTCATCTCACCCGAGGCATGCTCTGCGCTATGCTTCGGCCTAAGCTCCCCAGTGTTCAGGATGTCTGCAAAAACGCCAGACGGCTTGCGATTTTGGAAAATGTAATGAATCCCACCAACATCGGCGCAATATTCCGCTCTGCTGCGGCATTGGGCATGGATGCCGTTCTGCTGACCAGCGCAGGCAGTGACCCTCTTTATCGCAGAGCAATTCGCGTCAGCATGGGCACTGTCTTTCAGGTGCCCTGGACCTACTTGCCGGAAGATGGCAGCTGGACAGAATTGCTGCACAGCATGGGCTTTAAAACAGTTGCCATGGCCCTGCGGGATGACTCTGTCAGCATAGCAGACCCAAAGCTCAACGCGGAAGAAAAGCTTGCTGTTGTGCTTGGAACCGAGGGTGATGGTCTGGCATCCGACACAATTGCCAACTGTGACTACACCGTTAAAATCCCTATGTCTCACGGAGTAGACTCTCTCAATGTGGCTGCCGCCAGTGCGGTGGCATTTTATCAACTTGGAAATGTTGATAAATGATAAACAGCTCACCGATATAGTGCGGCGTTCATATCTTATTTTAGCCAAGAGCAAGATAAGCCACAATTTGCAAAGCTGAGGTGCTGTATGTTTACAGAGAAAAAAACAAGCGCAGAAATCTTGTTGCCTTTCTATAACAAGCTCAAGGATGCTTGGTGTAAGGATAGCTGCAGTCCTTCGCTCCGGGAAAACTGGCCAAATGGAAATATCGCAAAGGGACAATGCTTTGTAACAGCTCTGGCCGTCCAGGAAGCTTTTGGTGGGGAAATTTTTGAACTGAGATTAGCAGAAAAAGAAATTCACTATTACAATGTCATCGACGGCGAAGTAATTGATCTTAGCAGTGAACAGTTTGGCGAACATATAAATGTAGATTTTTACCGGGCAGGTATCCCCTCTGATGTTGAGTTGATAATGAGCGACCCAATAAAGAGGGAGAGATACGCGGTTTTGATCAGTCGAATAAACAGCAAAGCATAACGCTCCTCTTCAAAACTGAATTTTTTCGGTTATCAAAAAACTGTTAAGTAATGAGATGACACGCTATTGTACTTTCTATTAAGCGTATAGTGGCTACCGCGGAGCATTGTTTTCCGCTGCAGGCACGAATATAAAGACAAATAATCCTCCGTATGCCTATGATCATACGGAGGATTGTTTATTCTACATATACACTAATCGTTGTCTCTGGCGCGCAGACCCGCAACCGCGGAGATGGGCAGAGAAAAGCAGATTGCCCCCGCTCTCGTGCCGGGGCCGGCTTTCTCATCAATGGACTTCATTATCGCTGCCTTTTCATCGGCGTGGGCAACTATATACACCATGTCCTTCTCATTGGCGATGCTGACGCCAAAGAAATGCTCGGCTCTATGGCCGCCGGTGCCTTTTGCATGCAGGACGGTGCCTCCGCCTGCGCCTGCTTCACGGGCAGCATCCATTACATAGTCGGAGTGCCCCTCATTTGCTATTACAATTATAAGTTCATGTTCAAAATTCATTTCAGGTACACCTCCGGATTTTTCACAGTCAGTCAGATAGGCAAGAGTTCTCCCACCGGCCACACTTTTCAAAGGCACAGTAAGCATGATCCCGTTGCCGGGTATATCAATAAAAAGCTTTCTCCTGGCGGCCTTAAATATCTGTGCGGCCTGCTGGCCGTTTACCACAGTGCTGATTATGGCCTTGTCGGTAGCATCCAGACCGTAGACAGAGAGATGGCTGTCAGTAGCAGTTCCCTGACCGAGCCTCGTAAGCGTCAGGTTAGTGTCGGCGTTTTCATACACATCCGAAACCAACTGGCTTTTATCTCTGTCAGTTATGGTAATCAAGTAATAAAGCTCCATCAGTTCACCTCCCACAGTTCAATGATCTCATGGTCTTCAAAGCTGGGCAGGCAAACCTTCTGCTCTGCCTTGCGGGATTTTATGGTATATATGGCTCCCATGATCTGAATTGTGATAAGGGGCATCATGGCAACCATGGCAACAAGACCAAAGGCATCTGTCATAACATTGCCGCCCAGTGCGTTGCAGGCACCGATTGCCAAGGGCAGCATAAAGGTAGCAGTAAGAGGGCCGGACGCAACTCCGCCGGAGTCAAAAGCTATTGCCGTAAATGTGCGGGGAACAAAGAAGCTGAGGGTCAAAGCCACCAGGTAGCCGGGAATAAGTATGTACATTATGGGCAGGCCGGTAATAACACGCAGCATTGCAAGTCCGTTTGCGCTTGCAACCGCAATGGAAAGGCTTATTCCCATGGCTTTTGCGGAAATCGCGCCTGAGGTAAGATCCTCAACCTGTTTGTTGAGCACATGAACAGCAGGCTCCGCGCGTATGATGAACCAGCCCATCAAAACAGAGATGGGGATAAGCAAGTATTTGAACATCCCCTCGGTCATTGCGGCACCCAGAACATAGCCCAGCTGGGAAAAGCCCACATTTACGCCGGTAAGAAACAGAACCAGGCCCAAATAGGTGTAGCCTATACCCACAACAATGCGCATAAAGGGAAGCCTTCTGAGCTTAAGGGAAAAGACCTGAAACAGCAGAAAAAAAGCAAAAATAGGCAGCAGAGCAACAGCAACTTCCGCCATATACTCAGGAATCGCATGGAGATAGCCTCCACCGATCGCAAGGGTATCCTCAACATTGGGAATAACGATCTCCGAAGCACTTGCGCTTTCAATTTTATAAATCTTGCCCAGCAGCATGACGGAAAGAATAGGCCCGATAGAACAGAGCGCAACCAGACCGAAGCTGTCAGACTTGGCATTTTCATCGCTTCTGATGGATGCTACGCCAACACCCAAAGCCATGATGAAAGGAACGGTCATGGGTCCGGTGGTAACACCGCCGGAGTCAAAAGATACTGAGAGCATTTCAGGATTGGTCACCGCGGCAGCGGCAAACACCACTGCGTAAAAAATCAGCAGCAGCGTGCGCAGCGAAACGGCGAAAATAATTCTCAGCATACAGATCACAAGGAAAACACCAACGCCTGCGGAAACCGTGACAATCAGCACAGTTGAATCAATAGCAGGCACATTGGCTGCAAGTACCTGAAGGTCCGGTTCGGCCAATGTTATTGAAAACCCCAAAGCAAAGCTTATTAAAACTATCAGCAGCAGATTTTTCGACTTCGTCAGCTTCGCACCGATATAATTACCAATGCGGGACATAGATAGATCCGCACCCAAGGTAAACAAGCCCATACCGATTATAAGCATGATGGCTCCTATCAAAAATGAGAGCATCAAGCCGGAATTAACAGGCACAAAAAAGAAGCATAAAACCGCCACAATAAGCGTTATTGGCAAAACCGATGCTGTTGCTTCGCGAAATTTTTCCAGCAGCACGTGTTTATTGTACAAGAGCTCACCCCTAAATCAGTTTTTTATTAATTATAGCACATATGCCTAAATCAGTGAAGTCTAATCATGATAACAAGTCCAAAATTTATATTTTGGCAATAATTACTGTTTTTATTGTTTATATTCTATCGACATTCAACAATATGACAATTTTATGAAAAGGGCTTGCATTTGTCCGCGTATTGTGGTAACTTGTCCTCAACACAATGACACATCCCTTGAAACACCCAGAATCTTAACGGAAACTGTGTGTGGAGGAACTCTGGAGAATCTCATTTTTTGAGTGCCGAAGGTGCAAGGCTGGAAACGGCTGAATCTCTCAGGCCAAAGGACAGAGCGGACATCAGTGGTATTATTGCAGAATTTGCCATTGTCCTATCCAGAGTTGCTGATTTGTCAGCAACTTTTTCTTTTTTGGAGGTATAACCATGGACAGCATTCTCAAAATTGTACAGACTATCAACATGTATCTCTCAGACTATGTTCTTATTATCATGCTGGTGGGCGCCGGTCTTTTCTTCACTATTCGCACTCGCTTTGTGCAGGTTCGCTGTCTGAAAGAAGGTTTTAAAAGTGTTTTCGGAAATCTTTCATTCCGCGGCGGCAAGCAGGACAGCGGCATCAGTTCCTTCCAGGCTCTTGCAACCGCGGTAGCGGCTCAGATCGGAACCGGTAATGTTATCGGCGCCAGCGGCGCAATTCTAATCGGCGGCCCCGGCGCAATTTTCTGGATGTGGATCATTGCCTTTCTGGGTATGGCTACAATCTACGCTGAGGCGGTTCTTGCACAGGAAACCAGAACCAAGGACGAAAACGGCAACATCAAAGGCGGCCCTGTTCACTACATAACCAGGGCATTCCCCAACAAGTTCGGCAAATTCCTTGCAGGCTTCTTCAGCATTGCTACCATCCTGGCGCTCGGATTCATGGGCTGCATGGTTCAGTCCAACTCCATCGGCTCCACCATGGAAAACGCAACCGGTATTCCCGCATGGATCATCGGCCTTGTTGTAACTGTTGTGGCCGCTCTTATTTTCCTTGGTGGTATCAGCAGAATCGCAACTGTTGCCGAAAAAATTGTTCCCTTTATGGCAGTCCTTTATGTCGTTGGCGGTCTGTTTGTACTGATCAGCCGCATACAATACATTCCCGAGGCATTTGCAATGATCTTCAGGTATGCCTTCCGCCCCGATGCTCTCATCGGCGGCAGCCTGGGTTACGCTCTTAAAACCGCTGTCAGCCAGGGTGCAAAACGCGGCCTGTTCTCCAATGAAGCCGGTATGGGTTCTACCCCTCACGCCCATGCTGTCGCAAATGTCAAGAAGCCCCATGATCAGGGCTGCGTTGCAATGGTCGGTCTGTTCATCGACACCTTTGTTGTTCTCACCATGACCGCGCTGGTTGTTGTCACTACTCTCTATGCGGGAAACGGGATCCTCGCTTCTGGCTCTGCCGAGGGCATTACCGAGGAGGTTGTTGCTCAGCTTGCATTTTCCGCCTGCATGGGTGAGAGCTTCGGTAATCTGTTCGTCGCCATATGCCTGCTCTTCTTTGCCTTTACCACTATTCTCGGCTGGAACTACTTTGGCAAGGTCAATGTGGAATACATGTTCGGCAAAAAGGCCGTGCCTGTATATTATGTTATCGCCATCTGCTTCATTTTCCTCGGCTCCATTCTTTCCAACAAGCTTGTCTGGGGGCTGACCGATATGTTCAACCAGCTGATGGTTCTGCCCAATGTAATTGCGTTGTTTGCCCTTTCTTCCATCGTAGCAAAGTCAGCAAGGAACAAATAAAATAAGTGTCAATGAATAATCCGGTCGATTAATCGACCGGATTATTCATTGCAAAACTTTTTATTCCTCGACAACCATTGTGTAAATATCATCTCCGTAAACTTCAAAGAAGAAGGGATCAGACCAGATGCTGTTGTTCTTGGAGTCAAGCAGCTCAAACAACATTACAAACTCACCGTCACCAAGGTCAGCCTCGTAGAATGAGGTAGTTCTTTTTACCTTAAAGGTTTCAGCAATGTAAGGCTCAAACTCGTCCTCACCGCTGAAGCTGGAAGCGTAATAAACAGTGCTTATGCTGTCACCCACATAGAGAGGACGAAGGTTTTTATCAGGCATACCGTTATCCTCAAGCCCCTTTCTTGCGCCGAGAATATAGTATTCCTCCTCATTGAAATCATAGACAACACGGAGATTATAGGCTTCGCCATCTATCAGCACAGGAACCGCGTACAGGTTATAATCATCTCCCTCATAGATGATCTCCATGTAAACGAAATGTCCGTCAATAGTTCCCCACACGCCGCGGAAGTTATCCAGGAATATGCCGTTGACATAGTCCATGTCAATATCATTGTCACGGCCAAGAAGCAGCATAGTATCATTGTTCTCGCTGACATATGCAAGATGGAAATATACACCCTTGAGAATGCTTGCAAGCTCAGGACCCACATCCAGCATTGCATAGCCGTCCTCATTAAGAGTCACGGGCAGGTCAGCGGAAAACTCATCAGCCTCAAAGCTGGGTACCTCCGGCAGTTCCTCTGCCTGATATCCTAACTGATTCACATATGTCATACCATCAGAGCTGAGTTTGCCGTCAACACCATAGTTATAAAGGTACTTGAAAGCCTGACTGTAACCCAGTTCCGTGTAGCCCTTGAGATCGGTTCTGTCGCCGTTATATGAATAATAGCAGCTCAAGCCGGTTGACTGGCTGCGGTATGCGCCTGCCACACGGTAGACAACACATTCCTCCAGTCCCTCCAAAACCGCATCAGCGGTTTTTGGCAGAAGCTCTCTGGAGTTTCGGGCAAGGTGGCCAAGATCCACCATGTTTGTATAGCCCTCCTGATTGTTGTTGCCGCCGTAGCTTTCAGAGCGGCTGGCCTGACGGCCGAAATCGGAGAAAAAGCCGGGGTCGGACAAGGCAGTGGTCAGAGCCTCCTGGCCCATTGCGTCATAAGCTTCAAGCAGCGGCTGAAGCTTAGTCAGATCGGTTACGGATAAGGTAAGCTCTCCGCCCTCATTTTTCTTGTCGGCTGCGGCCTTGTAGCTATCGCATATCGCCTTGCCAAGCTGAGCGGGACCCATGGCGGGGTCTGCGGAAAGTGCGCTGAGCCATCCGGTATAATCCCAACCGTTGCCGGGCTCCATCTCCTCGGATGCGACAAGGTATTCAGCCACATCGCAGAATGTGAATGCAACATCAACCGTAGCCATAAGGCAGGCATCAAAGCCTATGATATCAATTGGGGGATCGTCATTTGAAAGCTCAAACGCCTCGTTGAAGGCCTCATAGAATTCACCCAGATTCAAAGAGTCGTTGCGGTAGTTTTCATCAAACACAGCACCGGCGACACTGCCGCCGCCGTGATCCCAGAACAGAACCATTGTCTTATCGGCCGGGTAATTATTTTTGCAGAAAGTAAGGAAATCAGCCAGCGTTTCGGTCTCCCCCATGTTGGCCTGAGGCTGGCTGTCCACCTTTTTCAGACCTTCGCTGTCATAGAGGTAGCGCTCTATATTTCTTGCGCCTACAGTGTTGTTGTGCCAATATGAGGAGCCTCCTGTCTGAACAACAACCTTCACATTTTCAGACAGCTTGACATCTATCATCTCAAGCAGATCATATGTGGCATAGGCTCCATCGCTTTCCAGATCACTGCCGCAGAGATACCAGTAAATTGCCCATGTCTGCTCATTGCTGCCTCGTTCTGCTGCCTCAAGCGCTCCCAGATCATACTCAGGCTCGGTACCTGTCAGAGACACGCCGGTAACGCTCTGGGCGTTCTGTGAATAGCCCACGCTGTCATATACCTGCTGAAAAATCGTCTCCTCGTCAGCATTGTAATAATAGCGCCCCAGACCGCAGCCTGCCAGCGAAAGGCAGAGACTCAGTACAAGCGCAAGAACCGTTGCCCGCTTAAACACTAAAACCAACTCCTTGATCGAAAATCGACTTAAAAGTAATTTTCCGGCTAAAAGTGTATCACAGAATCGAAAAGTTTACAATCAAGTATTGAGAATTGGATTAGCAAATAGCCTCCCGACAAGATTCGAACTTGCGACCTGACTCAAACTTCGTTTGGTCAGCCTGCGGCAGCATCCGGCGGCAGGCCGCCTCAACGTGCTTCGCACCTGAAGCTCGCAAGTTACACACCGCCACACACACAAAAACAAGCCCACCCCAAGGGGGCGAGCTTGTTCTGGTATGCCCGACAAGATTCGAACTTGCGACCTGACTCAAACTTCGTTTGGTCAGCCTGCGG
>CAZYTE010000075.1:0-8310 GCA_964649425.1 uncultured Oscillospiraceae bacterium | reverse complement strand
GTATGGTATAATCAAAAAAGAAAAATGATTAAGCGAGGTGTTTAATTGTGAAATGGCTGCATTTCTTTTTTAGTCGTAAGACAGAAATGATCCCGGAAGATGAACCAGAGGAAAATCTGCAGACCCAACCGGCGCAGGAATGGCGGTATGGCGTAGCCGGCAATATCACAAAAACTCACTTGGATGATCAAGGAATTCTACGATACGGTTCAAGCGCTTTTTGCGGCGGTGCAAAGGTATATCTTTGCGGAAAGTATTGGACGAAAGGTCGGGATACGATTGGCGTGCTCGGCCTCAATCGTTATAAAAGATTTGTGTTCGATGATATTCCGCCTGAGTTGATTGAAAATGTCCGATGCACCAAGGTGTACAAGCCTTCAGTTCTAAAGCTCATGGGCAACTGGGAGTTTAGCGATTGTTGGTGGGATAACAGCGCAGCCGCGAGGAAAGAGACAAAGCGTTTTGTCGCGATGTGGAACGGGGAGTAGTATAGCTAAACCTCCCGCTCAATATCCAATTTGCGGTGATTGATATCGTAAAATATCACTCAGAACTAATTTGAGTCAGCTCATTACGGAAGGCTTTTGCCAAAGAATGTGCTGACTGGATTCGCCAGAAGGTTACTTTCAAATCAAATGTGACCAACGAGAACATGATGGGCTTGAATCATGTGGTTCGGCAGTAGAAACAGATCCTTTGTGCAACGCCGGAAAGCCTTGGACCAAGCAGGAAGCTGACATGCCCCGGGACGAGTTTGCTTCAGACATCAAGGTTTCCAATATCGCGAGAAACCATGGCAGAACCCGCGGAGCAATTGAAAGCAGACTTGACCATTTGGGGCTTAAAAAGAAAAATAGTACAAAAAGGCTTGCATGATCCCAAGCCTTTTTCTTATTGACGAATTATTATTCTGGTTTAATCCTAATGCCCTTATTAATGTTCAAAAAACATCCCGTACACTTTGCGCTGTTTATCAATTTTATAGTCAAGCACATACTTCAGGTCTTTTTTCCATTTAAAAACGGCATTTGCCTTGCGGTCTTGCCCCTCGTTAAGCTTAATCATTGTCTCAAGAAACGAAATGATTTTAGGTTTTGAGATATAGCCTGCTTCCATTGACTGCGTCAAAATGCGTTGACGTTCTGCCTCAGACAAATTGTCCTGACTATTTACATTGTACCCCAGAAAATGCAGCACAGACTCTTCCCGCCAACTTGCATAATCTCCAAAACTGCCTTCTCCGGGTGTACTTAATTTGATAAGCGGCATGCCATATTTTTTTGAGTATATATTGAAACTCGTCGTGTTTATAAAATACTTTTTGCATTTTCTACAATAAGAAACATTTATTGGATGCCGCATATTGTCCTGAACCGATGTCACATAAGCAGTCACCGCTTCCACTTGATCAATGTGACTTGGACATGGAGACTTTGCTTTGTATATCCAGATATTTGCAGAGCTTATATTATTGGAGTCAGATTTTGCGCCCAACATTACAGACAGCAAGTTTGTTTGGCTATAAGTCATCACCTGACATTCTTCGGAATTATAGCATACCCATGGTTTGCCCGTGGATATGGCCCTAAAAACAGCTCTGCTTATGCTCCTGTCCTGCCAATATATATTATCTTCAGATTTCTGATAAGTTTCATCCTCAACTATTGTGATCTTATACTCTATACCTTTTTTGTTCTTTAGTGTTGCAGTAGTGATCTCAGTTGGAATATGTGGTAAACAATGCACACATACCGGTTCAGGACCCTCTTTGTTTGCAAATGTTTTTTCTATTGTCTTCTGATTTTCGTTTTTTGACGGTTTTTTCACTTGTTTTGAGACGCCATAAGTTTGCCGACTATTGTAACGATTTTTTGCTTTTTCAAGTTCAAGTGTGATCTTATCCCGCATCCTTTCAGGCAGATAAACTGAATTACATCTTAAACAGCACATCCCCGAAGCTTTAAACTTTGTGCCCTCAATTTTAAATGAAACCCTTTCTACTTTAAGGAGTTCATCTCCATCAATCTTACAAACTTTAGCTGAATTTTGGTAATAAACATTTTTTACTCGATATTCTTTATATGAATTATTAAGGATCCGACTTTTAACTTGATCTATTCCATCTTGTTTATCTTGCTTTTTCTGTTGTAATAACTTCTCTGTCCGTTCTTTTTTTAAGCATTCCTCACGCTGCGCTTTTTCTCTCTTTAGGTCATTTTGTTTTTTTGTATATGGGACGTAAAGTTTCTTTTCATTAATGCTCGGCTTGGGCTCTAATTCTTTAGGTACTTCCGCACAATTAAGTGGATCATAATACTCATACTCTACTGCATTTACGGTAAAGCTATTAGTTGATGAAAAAAGTCTCTCATTTATGTATATTTGCTTGCATTCATTGCATTTTCCGGTAACAACTCTCATCTGCCTGCCGAACAAGCATAGTGTTTCCACTTTTAATTCAAGGGCTTTGTTATGGTGTGGACATTTTATTTCCATATTTCTAACTCCTACAAAAGCGGTCATATATAGCCTCGCTAATAATTAGCAAACCGTATTCTCTCCACGAAACTGGTATTTTTATTATATCGTGGAAATAAAACCAATTCAACCGTATTTCACTTTACGCATAATACAACCTGACCGATGCTCAATTAGTTTACCATAATATAATTATGTCGCCGCACTTACCCCTTACATGTATAAAAAGTGGACGCAGTTGGCTTGCTCTTTAGCAAAACAACTGCAGTTCAATTGCTGTCAGATATGATCGCAACACCACACAGTCCGGCACGCTTTACAAGAGCTTTCGTATCTGAATATCATCTTCAGCAAACAGAACGCCAACATCTTTCTGATATTTTTCAAGCACCTGCAGCTTAGCCTCCTCTTCATCCTCAGCCATAACAATGGTTTTAAAATCCAAATAATCCACGATTGAACTCTTGATTATACCGGCGTATGCTATTTTGCCCATTACAATCTCCTCCAATCACAAAGAAACATTAACCAAATACCCTGCCGATAAGAACCACAGCGCACACCACGCCAATAATCAGAGTGAAAAAGTTCACCGGTATATCGGCTTTGAGAAGGACGCTCAGGTAAGCGATACAAACTATGGATGAAATGCTCAGGCAGCCGCTTCCGCCACCGCTGTAACTGCTGCTGTCATTGTCCGAGGATGTGGCCATCTTGTATTCGATATAGTCCCTGCCGTCATGTTTGCCATCGTGGTTGAAATCCATATGCTCCCCTCCTGTATCGTATTTTTCTCCTTGTACCAATTTTACAGCTTTTACTGTCCAATAAAAATCCCGGCAAAGAAGCTGCTGCACAACAAAACAGGCAATGGATTTTGGGGAATTAAGCGGCTTCCCAAACTTCTTGTCCGTTTTATTGTACTGTCCACATGATAATGTAATATAAAAGGTATTATAAGGAGGACAAAATATGTTAACACATGCCAATGGTGTTGTGCAGCTTACCGTTTCACAGGCAGTCGCTCAGCTGTCCACAGCATATACAGCATTGATTAATTCCGGAACCAGGCTTCAAAACTTCCCTTCTGTAATGCTCTGGGGTCCTCCCGGCGTAGGCAAGTCACAGTGTGTTCGTCAAATAGCAGACGAAATCCATGCGGGCACAGGCAGAGAGGTAAAAGTGACTGATGTTCGTCTGCTTCTCTTTAACCCTGTTGACCTGCGGGGAATTCCCACTGCCAACGCGGACCGCAGCCTCGCAGTGTGGCTTCGTCCAAAAATCTTCGATATGGATCCGTCAGAGTCAATCATCAACATACTGTTTCTGGACGAGATCACGGCTGCGCCCCAGTCTGTTCAGGCTGCAGCTTACCAGATAACACTGGATCGCACCGTTGGTGAGCACAAACTGCCGGAGAACTGTATTGTCATCGCTGCCGGCAATCGCATTACTGACAGGAGTGTTGCATTCAATATGCCCAAGGCGCTGGCCAACAGGCTTTGCCATCTTGAAATCAAAGGTGAAGCTTCAGGCTGGCATGAGTGGGCGATCAAATCAGGAATACATCCCTGTGTAACATCCTATCTGGATTATAATTCCACAAGTCTGACTCTCTTTGAGCCCGGAGATGACAGCTTTGCTTTCCCGACACCACGTTCCTGGGAGATGGTAAGCAGTATTCTCTCTTCTGTTTCTGATAACATTACACAGGTATATCCATTGATCGCAGGCTGTATCGGCACAAATACCGCAGGAGCGTTTCGCACATGGTGTGAGATATACAGCAAGCTGCCGCCCATGGAGCAAGTTTTCAACGGCAAATACCCTGATATTCCAAACAGGCCGGAATTGCTTTATGCTACTGTTGCAGCAATGGTTCACTATGCAAAAAACAGCGCAACGGAGGCACAGCTAAGCCATTCTGTGGAATACGCATGCAAATTGCCCATAGAATTCAGATTCAGGCTTTTCAGTGACTATTACCACATCAGGTCAGTTAAAAATAAGCTGCGCTTGAACAAGACCTATTCACAGTGGGTTGCTTACCATGAGGAGTCGAGGGAAATATGACTGAACAAAGAAAGAGCAAGTTGCGGGATCAAATTCGTCGTTCCAGAGCAAGATTGATGGTGAAAGATCCGGATGTTGCAATGGTACTGATGTATTTGAGTTTTATCTCCACCAAAAATGTTTATCGCATTTCCACTAATGGTAAAGCAATCCTCTTTGATCCTGACTGGTTCCAAAAGCTGGATAGTGAAGAAACGGATTATATTCTCAGCCACGAAGTCATTCACATTGTGCTTGAGGATACCGGGCGTCCTGCTTTTTTCAGCGGAGATCGGTACCACCACGCCTGCGACATCATTGCCTGCTCCATAATGCGTGAAAGAGGTTGGTATTGCAACAGGCTGCAGCATATTGGTGAGCTGCCTCACAGAACATACTTTCCCGGGCATGAAGGTAATGAGCTTGAACCATTGGAAGCTTACCGCGAGGTACCCTTTGATCCGAGCAATCTCCCTCCGGCAAAACGCCGCAAATTCCAAATAGATTCTGATGGGTTCTGGGGAAAGAAAAACTTACCCGACGATGGAATACTAATACTGTATCCCGGCTATGATGATATGGTTTCAGCACCAACAGAGTACACCGCAGACAGCAATGATACAGGCAGAAAATCGTTATGTATGACCTCAGTTTCAAGCTTTGATGAAGCATTAGATGCGTCCATTGACCAATTGCTAAGCCTGATCGAAGCGATGGACTCCGAAGATACTCAGCAAGTTGAGTTATTGGATAGAATCAGAAAAGGAGTCGGGTCATCCAAGCTGGAGTGGAGACGTTTATTGACAAGCTTTTTACAAGAAGAAATAAACGATTATTCATTTCAGCCTCCCGATCGCAGATTCTCAGAAAGTGACTTTTTTCTTCCGGATTTCAACCAGGCTGAACAGAGTGTAAAAGATATACTCTTTATGATCGATACCTCAGGCTCGATCGATGACGAAGTTATCTCCGATGTATACGGTGAGATCTGCGCTGCAATAGAGCAGTTTGGTGGTTCTATTCAAGGGAAATTGGGTTTCTTTGATGCTCAGGTGTTTGCCCCCGCTCCCTTTTCTTCAATACATCAGTTGTTAAAGATACGCCCCAAAGGCGGCGGATACACTGACTTTTCCTGTGTTTTCCGCTGGATCAAGAGGAACTGCCCCAGCTTTCCAACTTGCCTGGTAATTTTCACGGATGGCATGGGAGAGTATCCTCCTGAAACAGATGCCATGGGAATGCCTGTATTATGGATATTGTACGGCAATGCGCCTTTTCCAGGCTGGGGAAAAACAGCACGAATCAATAACTGAACACAGCAACCGCGTGTCATATGCAGGAAACTAAGACTGGTCGGAATATGTTATGTTTTCTGATGTGCGCCTCAAAAGGCAGTAGAATTCCCCTGGATTCTACTGCCTTTTCCCACTGATTTGACAAATAATCCTTGCTGTGCTATTCTTTAAGGAGCGATGACCACCGGTCAGCTCTCAAGGTTTATGTTTTTATTTCGAAAAACCGTCACTTGCCAGAGTGGCGGTTTTGCTTTTTTACTCTATTCAAGATTAGTGCACAGATCAGAAAACAAAATAGCCTATAAGAGATGCGCGAGGGACAAGCCCGATGACCGCACAGCAACCTCCCGGAGAGAAAGGTGCCAAAGCTTGTACGATAGGTTTATACCGGCCCTGCTGAGGCTGGTATTTTTGCACCTATTTTTCGGGAGAGTACAGAAAAAGAGGTGCTTTTTTGATACATAATGACACTTACTATGAGGTAAAAACCGGCTATGGACATTTTCGTCTGGACGAGGGATCTTACAGAGATTATCTGAGAGGCAGACTGTGGATTTCCGGCACACCCGCCGGATGCATCGTTAATGCACCACATATGGCTGAAAGTCTCCCCCCTGTGAATATCAGCCCACAGGCTGTTCAGCTGCGCGAACTTGCCGCAAAGCATGGATTGATGACAGCCATAGAAAGCCTTGGCTCAACGGCTGACATTAACGTTCCATACAAGGCCAGGATGAGCGACATATCCATTGATGAAATGAATCTTTCTGTCCGTTCTTCAAACGGTCTGTTCAGAGCCGGTGCTTCCACACTGGGAAAAGTCAGAGAACTGTTTGATCGGGATAATGGCCTGCTGTCAGTCAGAAATCTGGGTGAAAAGAGCGCAAAGGAAATCAGAATCGCTTTCCTGAGCCTTTGCTACCAGCAGCTCAGTGCAGTTGAAAAAGCCGCGTTCTGGCAAAACATGATAGAGCAGGGATGTTTATCGGACAGCTGAATCTGTAGTATATGAGTATAAACTTATAAGGAGGACATATAGCTATGCGTGATTTTAATCGCGACGGAAAAGTCAACGGTAAGGACTACTATCTCCGCGATTTGCTCTTATCTCGTGAACCGGATGACTGTGAAGAGGTTCCCGTGGATCCTTTTGCTGAGGAACCGGAGGACGAAGACGACAATCTCTGGTAATCTAAAAAAGGGCTTGGATGTGCAAACAACACACCAAGCCCTTTTTTTCAAGTATCATTCTAGGAAGAAAGCATCAATTTCTTCTGTGGAAGTAAGTATCTCTTTCTCGTTTACACCTACTGCTCTGGCCAGAATTACAGAATGAAGAAATGCTTCTCTAAAATCTGGTGCAAATGCATTATCAATCAATGTGTAGAACTTATGGGATTCTCTCTGTAAATTTTCAAGATACTCTGCATATTTCTGCTCTAGCTCAGCATTCAGCTGATACTGGGACTCAACAAACTGATTTATTATTTCCAGCTCTCTTTTATGGAGCATCAGTCTGCCATACTCAAAAGCATAGAATGTGAGTGCCTGAGCAAAATCAGCAACTCGCTGATCTCCAAAGAATATAGCTGTGCAAGCAAGAAGCTTGACCATTGCCTCAAGTGATATCCACAGACATTCCTCGGTATAAGCCTCCTCAGAAATGCATCGCTCACTCAAATTTACCGCTTTGTCATGGAGTTGATCCGCCAAACTGATGATTGCTTCAGCAGTTTCTTCAGATATGATTTCTTCAATCTGCATAATAGAATGGCGAATATATCTTTCATACAGAGCAAATACAAAAACACTATATTGCTGATCATCATTGAGAAGTGCATATTGGGAAACTGTGGCTGCTATTTCTTTCCAGTCCTGAGCATTCAATTCAGAAGGAACTTTGCCGTCAGCTATCTTCTTCAGAATAGAAAACGTCAAAGTTGTAGCAACCTTGATGCCGGTCATTCCCAGCTCATCCTGCTTTTCAGCAATGGCAAAATAATGGTTTTGGGCAGTCTGAAATATATGTATAGCCTGCTGAAGCTTGTTTCCAATAGGAGTTTTTATTAATTGGTCCAACGCCAAGTCTTTCAGCAGTTGTTCAATACTTTGATCCATTATTCTTCACCAATCGTCTTTCCAAACAAGGCTGCCAGCGTCTTTGTGTTATTGACCAAGGCACCCAGAAGTTGCTTCTGTTCATCTGCTAAGGACATGTAGTCAACGTCGTACAACGGAAAAGCCTTTTTCAACATTTCATTCAAACCGTTCCGGACAGTGATTGTTTCATCGAGAATGAGAGTGATCTTGTCATGCATCTCTTTAACCAGTTCGATATTATTCTTGATAGCCTGGATTTCTTCGTTCTTCTGTTTGTTCAGCCTGGTTTTCTTTGTAGTAAAAATCAGAATGGAAGACAACAAAGTTGCACCAGCAATTGACCAACCGACAGGGCCTGCCAATGCCAGAAATGCAGTGCCTCCAG
>CAZYTE010000074.1:8076-8323 GCA_964649425.1 uncultured Oscillospiraceae bacterium | reverse complement strand
GTATCTGCAGACAGATAAATATGCATATCCATATAATGTGGCAGATATTGAGGGGAATGTGGAAATCGGTGATGTACATGACCGTCTTGTGCCGGTGGTTATAAACTATCTGCCTGACAATACTTCCTGGGTGCTGATTGACCAGGAAGAAGAAACTGATGATTAGTGAAAAAGCACCTGAGTTGTCTCAGGTGCTTTTTGTTGCTTTCTACTTGGTTCCGAATATACGGTCGCCAGCGTCGCCCAG